>JAFDGZ010000007.1 GCA_019309045.1 Deltaproteobacteria bacterium
GGTCGTCTGCAAGGGAGTGTTTGAGAAAATGGGCAAAACCTCGCACCGAACTGAGGGGATTGCGTATCTCGTGCGCTATCCCTGCAGCCAGCTTGCCGGTAGCTGCCAGCTTTGCAGAGCGGCGGACCTGTTCCTCGAGTTCTCTGATCTGGCGAAGATCTCTGAGAATAATCACCGCAGAGGTGCAGACGCCCTCCTCACTCTTGATGGGAGTAACGCTTATAGAGACAGGGACAGGCTCCCCACCAGGTCGCGAAAGAAGCATTTCCTTTTCCAGCACGCTGCTGCAATGCCTCAGGGTATCCTGAATACCGCTGACCTCAAAATCGAGCACCTCTCTGAGATCCATCGTTCTGATGCTCGACTCTTCCAGGCCAAGAAGCTCAAGGGCCAGCTTGTTGTAAGAAGTAACCCGGCCTTCGGGGTTCACAGCCAGCAAACCATTGGCCATGCTGGCAACAACCTGGGAGGTGTAATCCTGGGTCTCGCGCAGGGTTCTGTCCACCAGGTAGTAGTTCTGGATGACAAAGACAAAAAAAATGGCAGCAGTACCGAGTATCAGCAGAATGGCGGCCATCATGACGGCATGATGCAAATCAGCTCGTCTGGCCTCATCGTAGGCGGTCATCTTCAGGCCCATTACCACTACAGTACCGGCGTGGCTGTGGTCCCGGCCCAACAAGGACTGGCCAACGCTCTTGCCGCCTTCACCTTCGAGGGGCAGGAACTGCTTGACAATCTCATACACCTTGCTGCCATCCGGCAGTCTCCTGGTCCTGCTTTTTACCTCGCTGCTGCTGAGTGCCACCTGCCAGTCAGCTCGCGTCCCCACAAGCCTCGGGTCGGAATGATGGATGACGATTCCTTCTGGTGTTTCCAGATATATGTAAGCTATGTCCTCATCCTTGGCAGTTTCCTGAATTAGCTTGCCGACAGCATCCTCTCTCCACATGGGCATCATCATGCCGGCGCGGGCCCCGGCCTCCAGGAAGCGCAGCAGCGCTGCTGCCTGCCGATGCAAGAAAACAAGGGATATCCTTTGCTGGCGGTCCAGGTTGCGGTAGGTGGATACGCCAATGAGCACGAGCAGGAGCACTGCGACAGCAACAATAGAAAGTGCCGGCAGGTACATTTTTTTCTGTTGCAATACCTGCATGGGTCTCCTAAAGTGACAAAATGGAAATCTTGTCATTGCTACCTCGCAACAGTTGTGCCGCCAGAGGCAAGATCGCAATTTTCTCAGACGGTTACTATTTTTATTAGACTTTTCTTATCATGCTCAGGAGAAAGGTGCAAATTTCTTTCGCACTGAATAGCATATTTCTCGGCGGTATGCGTAGAAATTGCACAGTAGACCACTTCTTTTCTAGGATCTTCTAGAAAAACCTTCATAATTCCAAAAGGATATGATTATGGCACCATCTTTGCCAACTTGTCCGATCACACGCAGCAAAAGGAGGAGACATGGCGTTGACAAGAAAAAAATTGCTGGCATTTGTCAGTGGCACACTCTGGCTGGCAATCATTGCTGCCAGACCAGTTCTGGCTGAAACGCTCATCTGGGCTCCAGACCAACTCTCAGAACTGATTGAGGAAGGCTTGACTCAGAACCAGGATATTCAGGGCCTGGAGGCCCAAGTGGCCAGCCTGAAAGAGGAGGTGCCTTTCGCAGGCTCACTGGAGGATCCCCGACTGGGAGTTGCCATTGTGAACCTGCCGGTTGACAGCTTCCGTTTTGATCGGGAGCCAATGACCCAGAAGCAACTCTTCATAGCCCAGAAGGTACCCTGGTTCGGCAAGCTCAGTTTGCGCTCCCAGAAGCAGGCCCTCAGGGCCAGCCGCCAGCAGGCAGTGCTGGAAGCCAGGAAACTGGAGCTTGCCAGGCAGATAGCCAGTACCTACTACGAACTCATATTTATAGACAGGGCCCTGCATATCAATGAACGGCTCACCTCATTGGTGAACCAGTTATTGCGGGTGGCAGAAACCAAGTACGCCTCTGGCCAGGGGCTGCAGCAAGACGTCTTGCAAGCCCAGGTGGAGTCCAGCAAACTGTTGGATGAAAAAATCGTGCTCCAGAAAAAAAGACGTACCCTGGAAGATCGGTTGAATGAACTCCTCAACAGGCCGGAATTCGCCCCGGTGCCGCCGCCGGCACAGTTGGACTACCCCAACCTGCGCCTCGATGTGAAAAGCCTGGCCGTCCAGAGTCTGCAGGGCAACCCGTGGCTGCGGGTCAAACAATTCGAAATAGATGAAAAAGAGGTGGACATTCAACTTGCCAAAAAAGACTACTACCCGAACTTCGACTTCAAAGTAGCTTACGGCCAGCGGGACGAGGACCGCACTGGCAGGAGTTTGCCGGATTTCGTCAGCGCTTCTGTCACTGTCAATGTGCCTCTGTGGCAGCACAAACGGCAGAAGCCAAAATTGAATGCAACCATAAAGAGCAAGGATGCGGCATTGAGTTCATACCACAACCTGGTGCAAACGCTGCCTCACCGCGTGGATGCCATTGCCACCGAGATCCGGGACACCCAGGAAAACTACAAGCTTTACGCAGATGCCCTCATCCTTCAGGCTGGCCAGTGGGCTCGCTCCTCCCTGGCAGCCTACGAAGTAGGCAAGGTGGAATTCAACACCATGATCAACGCCCAGGTTCGTCTGCTGCGCTTCGAGCTTCAGGCCGACCGTTTTCTCTATTCGATCTATCAGAAGCGGGCCGAACTCGAGGAAATTCTAGGAGGACCATTGCCCCAGTGATCAGCAACGATTATCGTCGGGAGGCAAAGCTCCATATGATAATTTATCAAACAGCAAATTCATTCACACTTTCTAAAGACATTATGAAGTAAGAGGTAAAAAGAATATGAAACGTTTTCGCAAAGGAACCTTAATACTGCTGAGCTCCGCTGCTCTTCTCAGCGCCATGCTCAGCCTGAGCTTCAGACCGACCCCCGCGACCCACAACTTGAAGGTAGAACTATCGCAGGCAGCTGCCGCCAAAGAAGGCCTCAAGGCTGGCATGATTGATCCCAAGACCGGCAAAAAGATCAAGTACTGGGTGTCGCCCATGGACCCAACTTATGTTAGAGACGAACCCGGCAAATCACCTATGGGTATGGACCTGGTGCCAGTTTACGAGGAAGAGGGCGAAGAGAAAGAACCGACCTCCACCATTCGTATCGACCCGGTGACCATACAGAACATGGGAGTCCGTTTTGCTCGGGTTGAGCGCAAGCCGCTGGTGAAATACATCCGCACCTTTGGCAACATCACATATGATGAGACCAAGATCTATGCGGTGAACATCAAGTTCAACGGCTGGATCGAAAAGCTCTATGTCAATTTTGTTGGCGAAAAAGTGACAAAGGGGCAGCCCCTTTTCGACATTTACAGCCCGGAGCTGCTGAGCGCTCAGGAAGAATATTTGCTGGCCTTGCAGCAGTATACCAGCCTCTCCACCAGTCCCTATCCCAGCATCCGAGAAGGAGCTCAGAGGTTGCTGGAGGCTTCCCGCACACGGCTGCGTTACTGGGATCTCACTGAAGGTCAGATCAAGCAGATAGAACGCACTGGCAGGACCAGAAAAACCCTGACCATTTACTCCCCGGCAACAGGTGTAGTCATCAAGAAAACCGCCTTCGAAGGCCACTACGTCAAGGCTGGCGAGCATCAGTACGAGATTGCCGATCTTTCCCGAGTCTGGGTGGATGTGGATATTTACGAGTATGAACTGCCCTGGGTGCGCCAGGGCATGTCAGCAGAAATGGAGCTGCCCTACATCCCTGGCAAGCGTTATCACGGCAAGGTGCTCTACATTTACCCATACCTGCAGGCCAAAACCAGAACAGCTAGAATAAGATTGCAATTTGTCAATCCAGATTATCAGCTGAAACCAGACATGTATGCCAACGTCTATCTGAAGTCTACCCTTGCCGGCGACACCCTGGTGATCCCGCAGGAGGCAGTAATCGACAGTGGTGTGCGCAAGGTGGTCTTTGTCTCCCTGGGCAAAGGGAAATTTCAACCCCGAGAGGTGAAACTGGGCGTGGAAGGCAATGACAACGAATTTCAGGTGCTGGCTGGGCTGAAAGAGGGTGAAATAATCGTGATCTCGGCCCAGTTCATGCTCGACTCCGAGAGCAGACTTCGCGAGGCCATCCAGAAGATGTTAGAGGTAAGGAAAAGAGGCTCGGTAGTGGCCGCATCTCCTGCACCTGCCGCAGACGAGCAGATCAAGGACAAAAAGGATATGACTGGAATGAACATGGACAAGGGGTCCAAACCGCCGGTCTCAGTCAAGCAATAGGGTATTGGAGCGTGGCAGAGACCATAGAGGAGGTTGTTGCCTTTTCCCATAAAGGAAGCTACCTGCTAGAGCAACCTCAGAGTCTATTCTGACGAGCTGTGAGCTGACTGGAGCTAGCTGAAATGATCGAAAAAATCATAGAATATTCAATCAAGAACAAGTTCCTGATGATTCTGATGACGCTGTTTATAATAGCTGCAGGAATTTATGCTGTGCTTCAGACACCCCTGGACGCTATTCCAGATCTTTCTGATGTCCAGGTAATCATTTTTACTGAATTCCCGGGCCAGGCGCCCCAGGTGGTGGAGGACCAGGTCACCTATCCTCTTACCACTGCCATGTTGGCGGTGCCCTTCGCCAAAGTGGTGCGGGGCTACTCTTTCTTCGGCTACTCCTTTGTCTATATCATCTTCGAGGATGGCACTGATATGTACTGGGCCAGGAGTCGGGTCCTGGAATATCTGAATTATGTATCCGGTCGTCTGCCTCAGGGTATAACACCCACGCTCGGTCCGGACGCCACTGGTGTGGGCTGGGTATACGAGTACATCCTGGAAAGTGACCGTCACGACCTCTCTCAACTGCGTTCCATCCAGGACTGGTTTCTACGTTACGAGCTTGCCAGTGTGTCGGGAGTGGCCGAGGTGGCCTCTATAGGAGGCTACGTCAAACAGTATCAGGTGATCGTCGACCCCAACAAGCTGCTAGCCTTCAATATTCCTCTGCAGAAGGTCAGAATGGCGATCCAACGCAGCAACAATGACGTGGGCGGCAAATTGATAGAGATGGGTGAAACCGAGTTCATGGTCAGGGGTCTGGGTTACATAAAAAGCGTAGATGACATCAAGAACATACCCCTGGGCATAGACAAGCGCGGCACTCCTATTATGATCCGCAACGTGGCTGTCATCAAGATCGGGCCCGAGCTCAGGCGCGGCATTGCCGACTATAACGGCACCGGGGAAGTCGTAGGCGGCATAATAGTGATGCGCTACGGTGAAAATGCTCTCGAGGTCATCAAGAACGTCAAGAATAGGCTCGAACAACTCAAAGCGGGTCTTCCGGAAGGGGTGCAGATCAAGACCGTTTACGACCGCTCGGCTCTGATCCTGCGCGCTGTCAGTAATCTCAAGAAGACTCTGATCGAAGAGAGCGCAGTGGTGGCGCTGGTCTGCATCATTTTTCTGCTCCACCTCCGCAGTGCTTTTGTAATTATCTTCACCCTGCCAGTAGCGGTTCTCATTAGCTTCATTATCATGCAGAGACAGGGGATCAATGCCAACATTATGAGTCTGGGAGGCATTGCCATCGCCGTGGGAGCCATGGTGGACGCGGCCATCGTCATGATCGAAAATGCCCACAAACACATCGAGCATGAAGGGGGGAAAAAGCCCCACTGGGAGCTCATTCTCAACGCTTCCAAGGAGGTGGGACCGGCCCTGTTTTTCTCACTGCTTATAATCGCCATCAGCTTCCTTCCGGTCTTCACCCTGCAAGCCCAGGAAGGACGCCTTTTTACGCCCCTGGCCTTCACCAAGACCTACGCCATGGCAGGTGCCGCTTTCCTGGCAGTCACCATTGTACCTGTGCTCATGGGCTACCTGGTGCGAGGCAAGATCCGACCAGAGCACAAGAACCCGGTAAATCGCTTTTTAATGTGGATCTACAGCCCTGTCATCAAGTTGGCATTGAAAGCCAAGGTGCTGGTGGTCTTGCTGGCTGTAGTGGTTTTGGCAGTGACCTACATTCCCTGGAAAAGAATCGGTTCGGAGTTCATGCCGCCCCTGAATGAAGGCGATCTGCTCTACATGCCCACCACTCTGCCCGGCATCTCCGTTACCAAGGCCAAGGAGCTATTGCAGCAGACAGATCGCATTATCGCCTCCTTCCCGGAAGTGCATCACGTCTTCGGCAAGATCGGCCGGGCCGAAACTGCCACGGATCCCGCCCCCCTTTCCATGATGGAGACCACCATCATGCTCAAGCCGGAGTCCGAATGGCGGCCCGGCATGACCATCAAAAAGCTGGTGCAGGAGATGGACAGCGCTATCCAGTTCCCCGGACTCACCAATGCCTGGACCATGCCCATTAAAACAAGGGTGGACATGCTCTCTACAGGGATCAAGACACCGGTGGGCATCAAGCTCATGGGCGAAGATCTGCAGGTATTGAGTGACCTGGGCGAAAAGGTGGAGGCCGTGATCAGAGAAGTGCCCAATACCTTGAGCGTCTATTCAGAGCGGGTCACCGGAGGCAACTTTCTGGACTATCGTATTAAACGTGCAGAAGCAGCGCGCTATGGTCTTACCGTGGGAGATGTTCAGGACATTATCATGACCGCCATTGGCGGCATGAATGTAACCCAGACCGTGGAAGGTCTGGAGCGTTATCCAGTGAACCTTCGCTATGGCTCAGAGTTGCGAGATACGCCGGAAAAACTCCGAAGAATTTTGATTCCCACAGCCACAGGCGCCCAGGTACCTATTACCCAGGTGGCAGACATACGAATCGTCAAGGGACCGCCTTCGATAAAAAGCGAGAACGCCCGCAACAGTGCCTGGATCTATGTGGATCTTACCGGAATCGACGTGGGCACCTACGTGAAGATGGCCCAGCAGGCAGTAAAAGAAAAGGTCAAGTTGCCTGCCGGCTACAGCCTTGTTTGGAGCGGTCAGTATGAATACATGGTACGGGCACAAAAGCGGCTGATGGTTGTGGTGCCGGTGACCCTCATCATCATTTTTCTGCTTCTTTATTTCAACTTCAAGAATATAACTGAAAGCCTCATCGTCATGCTCAGTGTGCCTTTTGCTCTCACCGGTGGTCTGTGGCTCATGTATCTGTTGGGCTACAACATGAGCGTTGCCGTCGGCGTAGGATTCATTGCCCTTGCCGGCGTTGCCGCCGAGACGGGAGTGATAATGCTGGTATATCTGGATGTCTCCTATGAAAAGTGCAGGGACACCTATGGCGAAAAATTCAACCGCCGGCATCTCCATGAGGCTATCATTGATGGCTCAACCCTGCGAGTGCGCCCCATAATGATGACCGTGATCACTACTACAGCCGGCCTTATGCCCATCCTCTGGGGCCACGGCACCGGTTCTCAGGTAATGAAACGCATAGCCGCCCCAATGGTAGGGGGGTTGGTGAGTGCCACTCTCCTCACCCTGATCGTGGTTCCCGTCATCTATGGACTTTGGAAGGGGTGGAAGCTGCCAAAATAGTGCTTCAGGAGCAAGACAAATGGCAGTTCGCAAAAAGCAACAGGAGATAGATTAATGTTCAAAGCAAGAAAACAGATGAAAGTAGCTGTCATTGCTGCTCTGGTCGCTGTAATCAGCATTTTGCACTATGGTGCGCTTCACGGCAATCTTGGCCTCCACATCCTGCATCGGGAGCTCTACTTCATTCCTATTCTGTTGGCGAGCTTCTGGTTCGGCCTCAGACCTGGTGTGCTGACGGCTGTGGTAGTCAGTCTCATCTATGCCCCCCATATATTCATATACAGTGATCCTCACGGCTACTTTGTAACCGTGGCCAGTCAGGTGATAGTCTTTATCCTGGTGGCAGTGGTACTGGGATGGCTGTCCGATCGGCAGAAACGGCAGCAGGAGGAGATTCTACAGGCGGAAAACCTGGCGGTGCTGGGTCGAGCAGCAGTTGCTGTGGGATACGAGATGAAAGACGTTCTCGGAGCTCTCAACAAGATGTTCAAAGAACCCGAGGGACTGCAATGCACTGAAGTTGACCGCGATTTCTATCAGGAAATGGCTCGACTGGAACGAATGGTGACCACACTTTCCTCTTTTGCACCGCAGGAAAGAATCGAGACCATCTCACATGATCTCAATGAAATAATCCGCCAACGGCTGGAGCAGCATCTGGATGCTGCCCGCGAGGCCGACGTGCGTCTGGAGAGTGTACTGGACGACAGCGGCTGTCCTTCCATGGTGGATGCCAACCGCATCGGTTGGGTGCTCGACACCCTTATCAAGAACGCCCTCGAAGTGTCAGAGCCCGGGCAAACCATCTGGATTCGCTCTCATCGGGGCGGCAGTCATTGTCGCGTGGAAATCGAGGACCAGGGTCAGGGAATACGGCCTGAGCATGTTGGCAAAATTTTTACACCTTTTTTTACCACCAAAGCGAAGGGAACCGGACTTGGTCTGGCCGCCTGTAAAAAGATCCTGCGGGACCTTGGGGGAAACATAACGGTGACAAGCACCTTGGGAAAAGGAGCCACTTTTGTAGTGAGCATACCGAGAGAGCAGCGGGCAGCCGCATCCCTGGCGAAAAAACTGACCACTTCTGCCAGCCAATAAAATGAGCCGCAGTTCAGCCTCGGATTTTACGCCAGGTTCTCATCCGAGCGTCAGCCGCTGACATGTGCCAGCCAACTAGCTGCCTCTGCTCACTCATGCTTTCTGGGCAAAGGAAATCGTAGTCTGAAAAGGAGTGCGGCAGTGACAGCAACCAGCAGCAGTGCTCCTTGAAGACGCACGGCCTGCATAGATATCTGGGCAACTCCTGTTAGAACAACTTCCATTGTGATGCCTCCTTGCCTGAGAAAAAGTCTTGATAAAGCATTTTTCCCAGCTGCTCTGCCGCTCAAAGAACAGCAGGCAATTGCCTCACTCACTGCCTGCTCTTGCAGTGGCAAACAAGAAAACGTCTGCTCTCAGCAGGCAAAGGTGTCTGAAAGAATCAGCTTCAGCGGTTGGCAACTGACAGGAGGAATCAGAGGCGGCTATTGCCATGGGAGGTGGGAACGGAGCAGGGCAGAAAGAATATCTGAGTAGTCAAGCCAACTTTCCTTCTGGCAGCAAGCGCGACAGCAATAAATGTATTATAGAATTGCCTGTGCCATCTTGCAACTCTATTGTGAGGCGGGCAGCAAGGCGCTATTCTGGAGATAGATTTGGCTTGACAATGCTGTGATCACACGGTAGTTTAGCGATTTAACTCAGGTATTTACTTCGCCAGCCCAAGGAGCTTTTCATGACATTTCAAGAACTCGTACTTGCCATTGAAAAATACTGGGCCGATTATGGCTGCGTTATCCAGCAGCCATATGATATCGAGGTGGGAGCCGGGACCTTCAACCCTGCCACCCTTCTCAGATGTCTCGGTCCTGAACCTTGGAACGTGGCCTACGTGGAACCGTCGAGGCGACCCACTGATGGGCGCTATGGCGAAAACCCCAATCGCCTGCAACATTACTACCAGTATCAGGTAATATTGAAGCCCTCGCCCATGGATATCCAGGAGCTCTATCTGGAAAGCCTCAAGAGTTTCGGCATCGATCCTCTGGAACACGATATTCGTTTCGTGGAGGACGACTGGGAATCGCCGACCCTGGGCGCTTCAGGGCTCGGCTGGGAAGTGTGGCTGGATGGTATGGAAATCACCCAGTTCACCTATTTCCAGACTGCTGGAGGTGTTACCCTCGATCCCATTTCCGGCGAACTCACCTACGGTCTCGAACGGATTGCCATGTACCTCCAGGGGGTGGACAATGTATTCGATCTTGCCTGGAACGACAAGGTGACCTACGGCGACGTGCATCACCGCTGGGAAGTGGAGTTCTCCTATTATAATTTTGAGGAAGCGGATGTGGACATGCTCTTCAAGCTCTTCGAGATGTACGAAGCTGAGGCTATCCGCATGGCTGAACGCAAACTGGTGCTGCCAACCTATGATTACTGTTTGAAGTGCTCGCACACCTTCAATCTGTTGGACGCCCGCGGCGCCATCAGCGTGGCCGAAAGAACAAACTACATCGCCCGCGTCCGAAACCTTGCCAGATTGGCAGCGCAACGCTATCTGGAGCAGAGGGAGGAGATGGGCTATCCCCTGTTGAACCGCTAGTGAGTCTGCTGGTGGCACTCTAGCATTAGCCAAATAGATGGGAGATTTTATGGCAAGCGACTTCTTGTTGGAGATTGGCACAGAGGAGATCCCTGCGAGTTACATCGAGCCTGCTCTTGAGGCAATGGCAGCCATGCTGCGCAAGATTCTGGATGATCGACGCATTGCCCATGGAACCATCCAGACAATGGCCACACCCAGGCGCCTCGTCTGGCGAATCTCTGCAGTGGCGGACAAGCAGGAGTCGCAAACTGTAGAGATTACCGGACCACCCAAACAGGTAGCTTATGACGATGAGGGCAAGCCCACCAAAGCAGCCCTGGGATTTGCCAAAGCACAGGGAGTAAGCCTGGACGAGCTGCAGGTTAAAAAGACCGACCGCGGTGAGTATCTGATGGTACGCCGGCACCAGCCTGGAATGGCCACCAGGGAATTATTGAGCCAGGTGCTGCCCGATTGCATCCAGCACATTCCCTTTCCCAAGTCGATGCGCTGGGGCACCTTGAAAGTTCACTTTGCTCGTCCTGTCCACTGGATTGTCGCTCTTCTGGGAAAAGAGGTAGTGCCATTTACCTTTGGCAACGTTGCCAGCGGCTCGACTTCGTACGGCCATCGATTCATGAGCCCTGAATCCTTCGAGGTGGACGATATTGACGCCTACCCCGCCATGCTCCAGGAGCGCTTCGTTATTGTGGATATTGCCGACAGGAAAGAGAGGATCCGCCATGCCATATCTGCGTGTGCCGAGAGCAAGGGCGGCAAGATCCTCGAGGATGAGGTTCTGCTGGACGAAGTAACCCAGCTGGTGGAGTACCCCACTGCGGTTATCGGCAGCTTCGATCAACATTACCTGGAACTTCCCAGGGAAGTGCTCATTACTGCCATGCGCTCTCACCAGCGCTACTTTGCCGTGGTTGACGACCGTGGTGAACTCATGCCCCACTTCGTCACAGTGAACAACACCCTTACCAGAGATCCCGAGGTGGTTGCTCGAGGCAATGAACGGGTGCTGCGGGCTCGTCTGGAAGATGCGCGTTTTTATTATCTGGAAGATCAGAAGGTGCCCCTGGAAGACAGGGTCGAGGAACTCAAGGAAGTGGTGTTTCATTCTCAGCTCGGCACCTCGTACGAAAAAATGGCAAGGTTCAAATCTCTGGCCGAGTACATGGCGGAGCAGGTGGCAGCAGAAGAAAAAGATATAATAAGCAGAGCAGCATTCCTCTGCAAGGCAGATCTGGTTACAGGCACAGTGGGCGAATTTCCTGAACTCCAGGGTGTGATGGGCCGGGCCTACGCCCGTTTGAGTGGAGAAAACGAGGCCGTGGCTCAGGCCATTTACGAACACTACCTGCCCACACATGCCGGCGGCGAACTGCCGCAGGGGCTGCCTGGAGCACTGATCAGCATTGCCGACAAATTGGACACTATAGTTGGCTGTTTCGGCATTGGCCAGATTCCATCAGGTACTGCTGACCCTTTTGCTCTTCGCCGGCAGGCGCTTGGCATCATCCGCATAATACTGGACAAGAATCTGCCACTCAAACTTGCAGACCTCATTGAGCAAGCTCTTATGGGTCTGGAAAGCAAGATTACTGAACCTGCTGAGGAAACGCGCCAGGGCGTCATGGAGTTTTTCAAGGTGAGATTTCAGAATTTTCTCATTGGCCAGGGATTCTCTACAGACGTGGTGGAAGCGGTGCTGGCCTATCATCTCGATCCTTTTGTGAACACAGCAGCCAAGATACGCACCCTGACCTCCTTCAAGGCACGCACCGAATTCGAACCCCTGGTGGCCACAGCCAAGAGGGTGGTTAACATCCTCAAGGAAGAAGTCCAAGCAGAAGTTGAGCCGGAACTGCTGGTGAGCCAGGCTGAAAAGGAACTCGTAGAGCACCTCGAGAAAGCCGAAAAAGAGTTCGCCGACCACATTGCTGCCCAGGACTACGATGCTGCTCTGGCAAAGCTGGCAGAACTGAAACCACCCATAGATCGCTTTTTTGATGATGTGATGGTGTTGGACAAGGATGAAAAGCTTAGAAGAAACCGCCTGGCACTCCTTACCCGCATTGCCGGTCTTTACAGGGAACTTGCTGACTTTTCCAGGATTGTGGTTTGACGGCTGTCTGGCACTGTTTGTGGAAATTCTGAAAATCCTCGCTCACACATGCCGACCCAGAATATAACCTGGGTTGAGTGAACTCCCCCCAGAAACATTTGGGGTTCTCGCCGGAACCAGATGCACATCAAACAGCTCGAACTTTACGGCTTCAAGTCCTTTGTAGACAAGACCGTCATCTCCTTCCCCACGGGCATCTGCGCCGTGGTAGGCCCGAACGGCTGCGGCAAGAGCAATATTGTAGATGCAATTCGCTGGGTCCTGGGGGAGCAGAGCGCCAAGCAGCTGCGCGGCAAAGTCATGGAGCAGATCATCTTCAGCGGCACCAATGGCCGCCCCATGCTCAACTTCACCGAGGTTTCGCTGGTCATCAATAATGAGCAAGGAAAAGCCCCGCCGCCCTACCAGGACTGCAGCGAAATCATGGTAACCCGCCGGCTCTTTCGCTCGGGCGACAGCGAGTACCTCATCAACAAGATTCCCTGCAGGCGCATGGATATAACCAGGCTTTTCCTGGAAGCAGGCATAGGACATCGGCACTACGCCATCATCGAACAGGGACGCATCGGCAATATTGTCGAGTCTAGGCCGGAAGACATCCGAACACTCATTGAAGAGGCCGCAGGTATTACTGCCTTCAAACTGAAGAAAAAAGCAGCACTCCGCAAGATCGACCTGACCAGTCAGAATCTGCTTCGCCTGGGAGACATCATTGCTGAAGTTTCGAGACAGTTATCCAGCTTGAAACGCCAGGCTCAGCGGGCGAATCGCTATCGCACCCTCAAGCAGGAAATAAAGCGGTTGGAAATCAGGCGAGCCAGCCATCATTACTCAGCCTGGCTGCAGCAGCTAGATGGCCTGAAAAAGCAACAGCAGATCCTGGAGGACTCAGAATTCGCCAGGGCTGCCCAGCTGAGCAAAGTGGAGGCTGAACTCACTGAGCACTCCTTGAAGGTACAACAACAGGAAGAGCTTCTGCGCCAGAAACGGGACGAACTCTTTCGCCTGAAAAGCTCCATAAGCAAAGACGAAAATCAGCTACAACACATCCGTGAGCGCTCAGGGGAACTGCAGCAACGCCAGCAACACCTCGGCCGTGAAATAGAGGAGCTGCATGAACGCTTGCAGCAACGCAGCACTGAAAGAGATCGTCTTGCTGCAGAACAAGAAGAGCTTGCCAGCGAGTGCCTGCGAGCTGAACAACTCAGCAGCCAGCTGCACGAGGAACTGAGCCTGCGAAAGAGTCAGTTGAGTCAATTGGAGCAAGCAATCGATGCCAGCAAGAACGAATTGATCAATCTCTTGAGTGAGCTTGCTGGAACTCGCAATGACAGAGCCGCTGTAGAGAGACATCTTCAAGAGCTCCACCATAAACAGCACCGCAGAAAGGACGAACTGGAGGATTCTCAGCAAGATATCGCCCGGCTGCATTCGGAAAAAGAACAGTTGGAGGCCAGGGTTGCTGCCAGTCGTGAAAAGATCACAGAGGTGACAGAAAAAGTTCAACTGCTGCAACAACAGGCTGCTGATCTCGAAAAGGAGCGCACTGCCAAGGGTGCTGATCTCCGGGCGCTCGAAAGCACCTTCCACCGCCATCAGTCAAGATTGGCAGTCCTCACAGAGATGCAGCGAACACATGGCTGGTTTAGCGATGCGGTCAAGACCATTCTGCAGGCAAAAGAAAAAAATGAGATAGACTGCGATCTCCAGGGGATAGTAGCGGAAATGATTGAGGTAGACAGCCAGCACCGGCAGGCGGTTGAGGCAGTACTCGGCGATCGCCTGCAGGCCATGGTGGTAGCATCCCCTGGGGATGCCTGTCGCGCCATGGACCTGCTCAAAGATAAGGCTGTAGGTCGAGGCCATTTCCTGCCATCTTCCTTTGTCACTGATACGGTGCCTCCGCCAGTGACCAGCAGCGAAGATCCCGTTCCCCTGGTAGAGCTGGTGAGACCTCGACCCGGGTATGAGGACATTGTGCACCATTTGCTGGGCCGAGTACTGTTTTGTCCTGACCTGGAAAATGCTCTGCAATGGTGGCAGGCCAATCCGCACACCTGCACCCTGGTTACCGCTGACGGTGATCTGTTGGACCGGGACGGTACCCTGGCCGGCGGCAGCGAAGACCGCCAGCTCAGCATTCTATTGAAACAGGATGAAGTCAGGAACTTGCAGCGACAGGTAGAAGAAACTGGCCGACTGCTAGAGAAGAGCCGCAGCGAGCTTGCCGCATTAGAAGAGAGAATGCTGCAAACGAGGAGGGCGAGGCAAGAAGCAGAGAGCGAGCGCAAACACCTCGAGGAACGTCTGCTTCACCAGGAGAATGACCTCTACCGGGTGGTGGCGGATCTGGAAAAAATCGAAGAGTACTTCACCATGGTCCAGGTGGAGCAGGAGCATGATGCGGAGGAGAGGAGTCGCCTGCAGGAAAAACTCCTCGAGCTGCAGGAAACGGCTGCAGAGATGGAGCAACGCCAGAAGGAGGTGGAGCAGCAGATCAGCCAGTCGCTCCAGGAGCGGCGCCAGCTTGAACAGACGGTTGAGTCGCTGAGAGAGAAGGTTACCTGCCAGCAAGTTGCTCTCGGAAAGCTGGTTGAAAAGAGAGAAGCAGCCCGCACCAGCCACCTGCGTCTCCAGGAATATTATGCGGAAACCGAGATGAGAAGCAGCCAACTGCAGCAGGAGCTGGACTCGTGCAAACGCCAGTTGGCAAGCCTGGCTCAGCAAAAAGTAGACACGGAACAGCGACTCAAACTTGCCCATGAAAAATACCTTGAACAAAAAGCTCTGCTGCAGCAAGAGGAGCACTACTGGCAGCAGGCGGAATCTCGCTCACTTGAATTGGAGCAGCAAAAGCGTGAACTGCTTGCGCAAGAAAGAAACCAGCAGAAAGAGCTGCAGGAACTCCGGCAGCAGATCACTGAGCTGAATCTCAAAGTGCAATATCTACTGCACGAAATACAGGAGCGCTATCGCATCGACCTGAGCAAAGAAACCAGCGCCAATATTTCAGCGCCGCTGGACATAGACAAAATAGCCAGCAAAATAATCCGGCTCCGCAACCGCGTCGCCCGGATTGGCGAAGTAAACTTGACAGCCATCCAGGAATATGAGGAGCAGAAAAAGAGGCTCGATTTTCTCAGCAGCCAAAGGGATGATCTGCAGCAGTCCCTGCAAGCCTTGAAAAAGGCCATCTCTCGAATCAACAGAACCACCAGGAACCGCTTTCTGGGAACTATCGAGGCCGTAAACAGCAAGCTGGCAGAAGTCTTTCCCCTGCTTTTCAATGGCGGCACCGGCAGACTGCAACTCCTTGATGAGCAGGATCCTCTCGAATCAGGGGTGGAAATCCTGGTTCATCCTCCGGGCAAACGGCTCACCACCATGAGCCTCCTTTCTGGAGGCGAAAAAGCCCTGGCTGCGGTCGCCCTGCTCTTTTCTCTTTATATGATAAGGCCGAGTCCTTTCTGCATTATGGACGAAGTAGACGCACCACTCGACGAGGCCAATATTGATCGATTCAATCAGCTGGTAACCAGAATAAGCCGCGACTCTCAGATCATCATGGTAACTCACAACAAGCGGACCATGGAGATCTGCGATGTCCTCCTGGGGGTTACCATGGAAGAACCCGGCATTTCAAAGATCATTTCAGTCAATTTCAAGGGGATTTCAGAAAATCATGGTACGCTGGTTCAGACGCACACCTAAGCAGCCTGCCCACCAAGAGGAGCAGGAAGAGACTGGCAATCGTGTGCCTGTGGAGAAAGTTGCCCCGGAGGCTACGGCGCCTTGCCCAGACGATCAGGATACTGCCAGGGAAGGACCGAAACTTTTCCAGCACATGCGCCAGAGATTACGAAAAACGCGGCAAAAATTGCTGGGCGGCCTGGACCGCCTCATTCTGGGCAAAAAGGAGATCGACGAGGAAATACTGGAAGAACTGGAAGAAGTGCTCATCACTGCCGACATGGGCGTCAGCACCACCCGCAAGCTCATCGAAGCAATCGAAGCGAAAGTTCATCGACGTGAATTGACCGATCCGGATAGATTACTGGCTCACCTCAAGGACGAAATATGCCATCTCCTGCAAGTGGAGGCAGCAGAACTGGATGTGGGCCAATACAAACCCTTCGTGCTCATGGCTATAGGTGTCAATGGGGTTGGCAAGACCACGACTCTGGCAAAACTCGGCCACTATTACAAGAGCCGCGGCATGAAGGTGATGCTGGTGGCTGCAGACACCTTTCGCGCCGCTGCTGTGGAACAATTGGAACAATGGGCCGACCGTCTGGCGGTGGATCTTGTCAAGCAGCACAGCGGCGCCGATCCAGGCGCAGTCGTATTCGATGCCCTCACTGCAGCGCAGGCCAGGGGTACTGATGTGGTGCTCATAGATACTGCAGGCAGGCTGCACACCAAAGTCAATCTCATGGAGGAGTTGAAGAAAGTCAAGAGAGTCATCGCCAAACAGATGGCTGCAGCCCCTCATGAGGTGCTGCTCATTCTAGATGCCACCACCGGACAAAATGCTCTTTCTCAAGCTCGCCTGTTCCACCAGGAACTGGGAGTAACGGGCCTGGCCCTGACAAAACTGGACGGCACCGCCAAGGGAGGCATTGTCATTGGCATCTGTCAGGAGCTCAAGCTGCCTATCCGATTTATAGGGCTGGGTGAGGCTCTCGAGGACCTGCAACCCTTCGAGGCTGAGAGATTTGTCGCCGCCCTCTTCTGAAGCAAAATCAGTTTGACATTCAGCTTTTTCCAGGTGAGCATTAAAAGAAAGAAAATGCACCTCATTCTTGCATCAAGAGGTCTTGGAGCATCATGAGAGATACACTAGCTTTTATTATGGCCGGCGGTAGAGGTGAGAGGCTCATGCCGCTCACCCGGGATCGGGCCAAACCAGGAGTGCCTTTTGGAGGCATCTACCGCTTGATCGATCTCCCCCTGAGCAACTGTGTCAATTCCCAGATTTACAAGATTATCGTCCTGCCGCAATACAAGTCCCAGTCCCTCACGGATCACCTCGAGTCAGGTTGGAACATCTTTAGTCCCAAGCTGGGACATTTTCTGAAAATCGTGCCCCCTCAACAGCGTATAGGTCTCGACTGGTATCGAGGCACAGCAGATTCCATACGGCAGAACCTTTATCTGTTGAAAAGAACGAGACCACGGCATGTGCTCATCCTGTCTGGAGACCATATCTATAAGATGGACTACAACCTGTTTCTCAACTACCACCAGGAAAAAGGTGCTGATGTCACCATCTCCCTCCTGGAACTCGACAAGGAGCTCGCTCCCCAGGTGGGTGTGGCAGAAGTAAATGACGACTTCCGCATACTCGGTTTTCAGGAAAAACCCGCCGCAGGAGCCCGGACCATTCCCAATGATCCTGATCACATTCTTGCCTCCATGGGTATATATCTCTTCCGCGCTGAAACGCTCATTGAAGCCCTGGAGTCTTCCAGTGAAATGGACTTTGGCGGCGACATAATTCCACAGCTCCTGAAAAACCATCGTGTTTATGCCTATCCCTATCGACAGATGAACAGAATCGAGGACTACGTTTATGTGACCCTGGAAAGCGGCGAACGGAAGCTGCAGTTGGAGTCCCGCACCAGGGATTCCTCCTATTGGCGGGATGTGGGCACTCTGGACGCATACTGGAATGCCAATATGGATCTGACCGGGGTCGATCCCTACTTCAACCTCTACGGCCGGAGGTGGCCTATCCACACACATCAACCTCCAGTGCCGCCGGCAAAATTTGTCTTTGCCAACGAACGTCCTGAAGGTTTTCGGGTGGGCAAGGCCCTGGATTCCCTGGTGTCCCCCGGCTGCATTATCAGCGGTATAGTGCGAAATTCCGTCCTTTCCTGCAACGTGGTGGTGCGCAGTTGGGCAACCGTGGATGAGTCAGTGATTATGGATGGAGTGGTGGTGGGGCGGCACTGCAAGATAAAGAAAGCCATCATAGACAAAGAGAATGTGATTCCGCCTCATACTGAGATAGGTTACAACCCTCGCAAGGACCGAACACAGTTCACTGTCACTCCCCGGGGCATCGTAGTAATTCCCAAGGGCTACTTCCAGGAGGAGGATGAGACTGCTCAAAGTTGAGTTAATCTCGAAAGGCAAAGAGCGACCTGCATCATTATTACAAGGCAGGCCGCTGCAGATGAAAGTCGGTATTTTTCTCGAGGTTGTACCCTACCCTCAGGATGGAGCCCTCCTGAAAATGGGGCGCCAGCAGCTGCACTCCTATGGGCAATCCTTTGCTGCTGAAGCCGCAAGGCACTGACAGCCCTGGTATCCCTGCCAGACTGGCCGGCAGAGTAAAGACATCGGAAAGGTACATCTGCAGTGGATCGTCTACCTTGTCACCCAGAGCAAATGGCGGGCTGGGAGCAACCGGTGTGGCCAACACGTCACAGCTGTCGAAAACCTGTTGAAAATCTCGGCGAATCAAGGTGCGTACCTGGGAAGCCTTCTTGTAGTATGCTTCATAGTAGCCAGCAGAGAGAGCATAGGTACCCAACATAATTCTTCTTTTTACCTCCACACCAAAACCGTGTGATCTACTCTTCCGATACATGGCCATGAGGCTGCTGCCACTGCGATCGCGATAGCCGTACTTGACCCCATCGTAACGAGCCAGGTTGGAACTGGCCTCCGCAGCTGCAATAATGTAGTATGCCGCAACGCCGTATTCGGTATGGGGCAGAGAGACCTCTACACATCGAGCCCCAAGATCAGCCAGCAGGGCAACAGCCTGCCGAACCACCTGCTCTACCTCTGCATCCAGCCCCCCCACGAAGTACTGTTGCGGAATACCCACCGTGATGCCCTCGAGGTCTTCCACAAGATACTGCCGATAATCGGGAACTTCTACGGGAACAGAGGTAGAATCCCTTTGATCATACCCGGCTATGACATTCATCATAATGGCAGCATCAGTAACACTCTTGGTCAAAGGACCAATCTGATCTAGTGAGGAGGCAAAGGCAACAAGGCCATAGCGCGACACCCTGCCGTAGGTAGGCTTCAGACCCACAACGCCGCAATGTGAAGCTGGCTGCCGAATAGAGCCGCCCGTGTCCGAGCCGAGGGCAGCAATGCATTCGTCAGCTGCCACGGCGGCAGCTGAGCCGCCGCTGGAACCGCCGGGAATCATCTGAGTGTTCCAGGGATTGTGGGTTGCATAAAAGGCCGAGTTCTCATTGGAAGAGCCCATGGCGAATTCATCCATATTTGTTTTGCCCAGAAGTATGCCACCCGCCAGTCTTATTCGCTCCACTACAGTGGCATCAAAGGGAGGGATGTAGTTATTCAGGATCTTTGAACCACAGGTGGTTCTTGCACCTCTGGTGCACAGCACGTCCTTGAGTGCCAGAGGTATACCGGCCAGAATTCCTGCTTGGTGGTATCCCAGGCGGTCTTGCTCGCGAGCTTGCTCCAGGGCTTCTTCTTCAAACAGGGTAATATAGGCGGCAATCTTGGGCTCCAAGGTCCGAATTCTGGCAAAGATGGAAGCGGTCACCTCTTCAGAAGTTATCTCCCCTCGATCCAACAGGCCGCGCAACTGGTGAATGGTAAGGGCAAATGGTTCCATGGACTACCTCTCCTCATTCGCTGCTCATACCCACAGGGAAACTGTCATAAACAAGGCCATCTTGCAGGCTTGCACTCTTTGTGGTCATCATCCTCGTTCAGAGGGCTGCCTGGCCACCATTCAGGCTCAGATAACTCTCGGCACCACAAATTCCACCCCATTTGACTCCGGGGCATTTGCCAGGCACTCCTCCCTGGGAAGAGACTGCTGCACTGTATCCTCCCTGAAGGCATTCTGGAGATCAATGGCATGAGAGGTGGCCGCCACTCCAGTGGTATCCAATTCATTCAGTTTTTCCATGTACTGCAGAATTCGGTTCATCTGGCCGGTCAGCTCATCCTTCTCTCTATCGCTTATCTCCAGTCTGGCCAGTTCTGCGATATGCTCGATCTCTTCCCGGCTAATCTTCATTCTCTTCCTCCACCTACCAAGCAGATCAGCATTGTTCCAAAAAGGCGCTTCCAGCAGGACCACTCCTGCATATGCTCCGGACACCATCTGGAGCCATTCATGGCCGCAAAGGGGTGCCTCATTCCATGCTAGGGGAGATATCTGCCACAGAATTCTCTGGTGCCAGAGTGCCCGCCGTTGGCTGGGACAGGGGCACTTTGCTCAGGGCATCAATGTCTACCGGCAGCTGCTCCATATGATTTTTCTTTATGGTAATAAAAGTGGGCGGTTTTTCCACCACACCTGAAGGAGATACTGAACCATTTCCCTCCACTCCAAAGAAGCCTCGTATGGAGGCAATACTATTGCGCAGCTGTGGCCGAGAAACCACGCCGGGTCTGTTGAGGGCCTCCATCAGCAAGCGGAAGGCATCATAGCCCTGGGCTGCTGGATAGCCAGGTTTGACACCAAAGATTTCTTGATAATTCTTACTGAATTCACGGCTGAGTGGCAATCTGCTGTCTGCAAAAAAGCCGTCTACAAAAACCGCCCCCTGGACGTACGGCCCGGCCATCTCCAGCAACTTCGGTGAGTTCCACAGATTGGTGCCAAGCAATTTCACGCCAGTTACGTCATAATAGACCAGCTGGGGTGCGATAAGACCGACTTTGTCATAGCTGTCCGGAATAAAAACGGCTTCAAAGTCGACAATTGGCAGGGGCTCTTCTGCCTGCTCCCCCTCAGACTTTGCTTTTTCAGCTTCTCCAGCAATTGTTTTTTCCTGGAGTACGGCATCAGGCTCCGTCGCTTCAATTTCCGGGCGAGGATAATAGAGGCCCACCAATTTTTTTATCTGGTCGGCAAAGTCCGTCTGGGAGGGCTCGTAGGACTCGACCCCCCTCACCTCGGCGCCCAGGTTATCGAGTTCATCCCAAAACAAATTCATCAGACGGTTGCCGTAATTGTCGCGGGGATAGAGAATGGCAAAACGTTTATATCCCAGTCCCAGTATAGCATAGCGGGCCAGGGCTCTGGCCTGATCCTCATTGGTGAGGGCATCTCTGAATACATATTCACCTATCTTGCTTATGCCTTCCTTCTGAGTCAGAGTAATAATGGGAACTTTAAGACGCTGCGCTTCTTCAGCAGCTGTTTCCGCCGATTTTCTGCTAAGTGGACCCAATATAGCGGCAACCCTGTGGGTCATGACCAGTTCGTGCACAGCCGCAGCCACTGCAGAGGCATCACGGCCGCTGTCGTACACCACCACCTCGATGCCCTGGTGGTCAGCAGCCGCCGAAGAGTTTACTTCCTGGTAAGCCATACTGATGCCCCTGAGCACCTGATCACCATAGCTCTGGTATGGTCCACTGAGGGGAAGCAGGCATCCCACCCTGTGCATATCCACTTGCAGCCACTCCTGAATCGTCGCCAGCATTCCCTGCCATTCTGGCAGCATTGCTTCCTGGGGGTTGTCTTTCATCAGCTGCTCTAATCTGTCCCGGGCCCTGCCGAGTTCGCCACTTTCCATCTCCACTCTCGCCAGCCTGGTCTGCAGGAGCAGGCTGGGAAACTGTGCTGGATACTCTTCGAGCAATGCTTGCAGTGAATCACTGCTGAGTTTTTCCACCTGTGTCTTGGTATTTTCTGCCAGCTCAGTCCGTATCTCTTCATCGGCAAGATCGTAGGCCTTGCCGTACCAGGACACTGCAGCCTCAGGGTCATCGAGGGCTGCGCTGGCGTCCCCCATCGATTCTGCAACCTCCTCCCTCCTGGTAGTCTCTACCAGATGGTCGAAGAGAGGCTTGCCCACCTGTCTGGCCTCTTCAAACCGCTCGAGTTTCAGGTAGCACCGGAGGGCACCCAAACGGGCCTCTTTGCTTTCTTCTCCTGGCGGCGCCAGCTCGATAACTTTCTTGAACTGAGCGAGGGCCTCTGAATAGCGGCTTTGCTGGAAAGCTATTTGACCCTGGCGCAGGAGGGCCTTTACAGCTTCAGGAGTGTGGGGAAAAGACATGGCCAACTGCTGGTAGCGCGTACTGGCCTCGGCAAGATCCCCCTGTTTGTAGGCCTCTTCTGCCTGAGCCAGCTGGCGGGCAGCTTCAGCCTGTCTGCTAACTTCAGCTGGAAGTCGTTCGCCTTCCTTTCGCCTCTCCGGAGCAACAGCGCATCCAACCAGAAAAACCACTGCCAGCAAAGCAGCGATTCGCCTTGTCACCATGATTTCTTTTCTCCACTTTATGGTTTTGGCAGTTTGCAGCCGCCATCCTTTTGCAAGGTCCAACGTCCTGAAACAGGGCAATCTTCCCTTTTCATGGAAAAACTGGCCCCTCCTCACAGAAGCCAATCAACAAAAAAACAGGGTGCTAGTTCAGACCTTGAAGGCCTTACTTGTAGCACCCTTCTCTTCATGTCGCAAGCGGCAATAATAGTTACTTCTTGTCGTCACTCACCTCTTCAAACTCCGCTTCCACCACCTCTTCGTCTCCACCTGCCGCACCTGTGGAGGCGCCTTGCTGGTCAGCAGCACCTCCGGCAGCGGCTTGTTGCTCAGAGGCAGATTTGTACATGGTTTCCGCCAGTTTGTGAGACGCCTGCATGAGCTCCTCGGCAGCCTTGTTAATGGCATCCTTGTCATTGCCTTCCATGGCCTGTTTGAGTTGCTGGATGTGATCTTCGATGTTTTTCCTGGTTTCAGCATCCACCTTGTCGCCCATCTCTCCAAGAGTCTTCTCGGTCTGATAGATGAGCGAATCAGCATTATTTCTGGCCTCGACCAACTCACGTCTCTTCCTGTCTTCTTCTGCGTGCATTTCCGCGTCTTTGATGGCCTGTTGAATTTCCTCTTCACTCAGGCCGCTGGAAGCAGTGATCCTAATTGACTGCTCCTTGCCAGTGCCCAGGTCCTTTGCCGAGACATTCACTATGCCGTTGGCGTCTATGTCAAAGGTGACCTCTATCTGCGGCACTCCCCGGGGCGCCGGGGGAATGCCGACCAGTTCAAAACGACCCAGGGTCTTGTTGTCAGCCGCCATCTCTCGTTCACCCTGAAGCACATGTATGGAGACCGCCGGCTGATTGTCCGCTGCAGTCGAGAATATCTGGCTCTTGCGCGTCGGTATGGTGGTGTTCTTTTCAATGAGTTTGGTCATGACGCCGCCAAGGGTCTCGATGCCCAGAGAGAGAGGTGTCACATCCAGCAGGAGCACATCCTTCACATCACCTTTGAGCACACCGGCCTGAATGGCAGCACCAATGCCTACCACCTCATCCGGATTAACACCGCGATGGGGATCTTTCTGGAAGATCTCCTTTACCTTTTCCTGCACGCGAGGCATGCGGGTCATCCCGCCAACAAGAATAACCTCATCCACGTCTGTTGCACTGATGCCGGCATCTCTCAACGCTGTATGAACGGGGGGCACCAGCTTGTCAATGAGGTCTGCCACTAAACTCTCCATTTTGGCCCTGCTCAACTTGATGTTGAGATGTTTGGGCCCAGTGGCGTCAGCAGTAATGAAAGGCAGATTGATATCCGTCTCCATGGAGGTTGACAGCTCCATTTTGGCCTTTTCTGCAGCCTCCTTCAAACGCTGCAGGGCCATTTTGTCCGTGCGCAAGTCGATTCCCTGATCCTTTTTGAACTCGTCGGCCAGCCAATCTATGATCCGCTGATCAAAGTCTTCGCCACCCAGGTGAGTGTCACCATTGGTGGCCTTCACCTCAAACACTCCATCGCCGATCTCCAGAATGGAAATGTCATAGGTGCCGCCGCCAAGATCAAAGACCGCTATTTTCTCGTCCTTTTTCTTATCCAACCCGTAGGCAAGCGAGGCTGCAGTTGGCTCGTTGATAATCCGCAACACCTTGAGTCCCGCTATCCGGCCTGCATCCTTGGTAGCCTGTCGCTGACTGTCGTTGAAATAGGCGGGCACTGTGATTACAGCCTCCTCCACTTTTTCTCCCAGATAATCCTCGGCAGTCTGCTTCATTTTCTGCAAAACCATGGCAGAAATCTCCGCCGGGCTGTACTCTTTCCCCCTTACCAGCACGTGAGCGTCGCCATTGGCTGCTTTGACGATTTTAAACGGGCAGATAGTCACATCCTTTTGAACCTCGGGATCATCAAACTTGCGGCCTATGAGTCGCTTCACAGCGTAAACGGTGTTTTCTGGATTGGTGATGGCCTGCCTTTTCGCCACCTGGCCCACCAGTCGCTCTCCACTTTCCGTAAAGGCCACGATTGAAGGTGTTGTTCGGCTTCCTTCACTATTTGTCAAAACCTTGGGTTCCTTGCCCTCCATCACTGCAACGACGGAGTTTGTGGTCCCCAAGTCAATGCCGATGACCTTTGCCATACTTTCCTCCTTTTTCCCGCTATGTTACGATATTTATTTGTCAAACAGGAACATGATGCACAAAGTCTCAAGCCTGGCTCACTTTGACCTTAACTGTGTTGTTACTTTTTCTTTCGGCATCGGTTGTACTTTTGTCTTCGCCAGTCGTAGAATCCTTGTCTGGCGATCTTGCCACCGCTACCATTGCCGGTCGCAGTAGACGATCATTGAGCATGTAGCCTTTCTGCAACTCCCGCAGTACGGTATTGGCCGGGTGTTCCGTGCTTTCCTCCTGACACACTGCTTCGTGGAAATTGGGATCGAAACTCTTTCCCAACGCCTCGACCACAGTACAACCAAATCTCTCTAAAGCTTCAGTGAAGGCCTTGATTGTCATCTGCAGGCCTTGCACCAGTCCCTCCTGGTTGGCGCCAGCGGTGGCGTGTTCAAGGGCACGCTCCAGATTGTCCAGCACCGGCAGCAACTCCCGGATAAACTTCTCGTTGGCGTAGCGAGCATACTCTTGCTTCTCGCGCTCCAGTCTCTTTTTGAAGTTTTCCGCATCGGCTGCTACCCGCAAAACTTTTTCTTCTGCTCCCTGCAGTTTCTCTTCCAGCTCCCTGTAGTGACGGAGAAGCGCCTCCCGATCAGCCGTCTCTGGATCGAAAGGCTGCTGATCGGCAGTTGCAGACCTGCCGTCACTGTGTGGTTCGGCAGAGTTTGTCTCGGGGCTCATTTTTTCGTCACTCTGGCTCTCTAGTTTCTCCTCTTCTCTGGATTCCACTACCAGCCTCCCCTACCCTTTTTATTCTTTTTAATTAATACCGATTGTCAGCTAGTCAAGACCCCAGCCCCTCAGTTGGCTTAATTTCCCTGTCATTTCTCACAAAAAAACACATGCAGAACAAGTACTGGCATGTGATCATTTTTTTCAGCAGTCGCAGCAAATAGTTAAATCAGAAAGTCTCCTCCAACATCTTGCTCAGGAGTTTTGCTGTGTAATCCACCAGAGGAATAATTCGGGCATAATCCATCCGAATAGGACCGACCACACCCAGAGTGCCGAGAACGTCCTCGCCGCTGGTGTAGGGGGAGGTGACAAAGCTCACTCTTTCCATGTCCTGCAATTCGCTTTCCGAACCGATGAAGATGTGGACCCCCTCAGCAGCAGTACTCTTGTCCAGGAGTTCAATAATCTTGCCCTTCTCCTCAAAGGCAGCAAATATTCTCCGCATCTGTTCCAGATCAGCAAGCTCTGGATATTCCAGCAGATTCATCCTGCCATCAATGATGAGTTCACTGCTGGCGAGATCTTTTTCCAGAACCTGCTTGCTCAATTTGACCGCCTGAGCAAGAAGGTTGTCAAAGAGCGTTTTCTCTCGCTTCATTTCTGACAGCAACCGCTCTTTTACCTGCTGCAGAGTCAGATTCTTGAGCATATCATTGAGAAAACGAGTGTAGCGTTCCAGTTCATTCTGGGGGATGTCCTCTTCTGTCTCTATCACCGTGTTATGCACAGTGCCTGCTGTGGAAACGAGTATTACCAGGACGACATTGGGCCTGAGCCTGATGAATTCTATTCTCTTGAATACGGTGGTAGAAAGGCGAGGAGTGAGCACCATACTGGTCTGTTTGCTAAAGGAGGACAGCACTCGAGAGGTATCCTTGAGCAAACTTTCTACCTTCCTTACTTTACCAGTGTAGGAACGTTTGATTCGCTCTCTTTCTGAACTACTGAGTGCTTTGACCTTGACAATGGAGTCCACATATATGCGCAGGCCAAGCTCAGTGGGAACCCGCCCTGCAGATGTATGCGGCTGAGATAAAAGGCCCAGATCCTCCAGGTCAGACATCACATTGCGAATGGTAGCCGGACTGACATTGAGACCATATTTCTTGGCTATGGCCCTGGAACCCACAGGGGTTCCGGTCTTGATGTACTCGATAATGACAGCCTCGAGTACCTGCCTTGTTCTCTCTCCATGCAGGAGTTCTTCCATGATGCCGCCCCTATTAGCACTCAATACTAATGAGTGCTAAAGAAAGTAGCAATCGCTGAGTAAATTGTCAAGAGCCTAATCGCTACTGGTTTATGGCAAAATGAAAGCGCCCGTTTCACCGCCCGATTGCTGGCGGCTAACCTGGAAGCAGAGCCAGCGGCTGCCAACTGGCTGCCGTGCCTCCAATCCCCCGTCACGCCCGGTTGACGATATTGACTATCAGGCGTACTTTCATTCTGCCATTAACCAGCTACTAGTTACAGCATTTATCTGGAGCCTGGAGGAATCTTGATGCAGGCCTCGGTGGGATGGGCAGACTATTGTCCGTGTCTAAAGTTTGAAAAAACTAAAGACCGACTAGAGGGGCCGGTTCTAGTCGGTCAGAAAAAGGAGAAAAGAGTTAAAAACAAGAAGGCAGGGTGGCGTGTATTGCACAGGCTCATTCTGACTTCAATTCTTTGTTGTGCAATTACTTTGCCAAGGAGAAGGTTATTCTGGAACTTTTTTCAACTGCTTAAAATGTAAGGATATATTTGGTAATAGACTTTCGAGCCGCAGGCGAAATCTAGTGCCTTTTGTTTTTTTCCGGACATAAACAGGACATATACCGGACACAAACCGGCCTACTTGAGCACATAGCGAATGCTTCGTCCTCCCCCTATTCTCCGCACCAGTCCCATTTCTATCAACTGTCCCAGATCTCTGCGGGCATGCCTGCCTGAGATGCTGTTTATCTGGCTGTAATACTCATTGGTGATGTAGCCATTTTCTCGCATGAAATTCAGGGCACGCACCTGCCGATTATTCAGGCTCCCGTGCCGGAACTGGGGTTCTGGAGAAGCTTGCTCGTCGACTTTTTCATACGTTCCCGAGATGGCCTGGTGCAATATCTCCTCAGGGAGATCTTCAGGGTTGATTACCTCGCTGTCTGAAAGAATTACAGCCCGCTCTATGACATTTTCCAATTCTCGAACATTTCCTGCCCACTTATAATTGTACAGATGACGAAGCGCCTCCTGGCTCAACCGCTTTCTGTTTACCCCGTGCTCTCTAGCGGTCTTTTTCAGAAAGTGCTGCACGAGCAACGGTATGTCATCGCGTCGTTCCCTCAATGGTGGGACCTTGATGTGCACCACCTTGAGACGGTAGAACAGATCCTCTCTGAACCGACCGCTCATTACTTCTTCTTCCAGGTTTCGGTTCGAGGCAGCAAGTATTCTCACGTCTACCCGCAACGTTCTGGTGCCTCCCACTCGCTCGAAGGACATTTCTTGGAGAACTCTCAGAAGTTTCACCTGCAGCGCTTTGGTCATCTCGCCCACTTCGTCTAGAAACAGGGTGCCGCCGTGGGCCAGTTCGAAACGACCCTTTCTCTGCGTGTATGCCCCGGTAAAGGCCCCACGTTCATGTCCAAAAAGTTCACTTTCCAGCAAGGTCTCTGGCAAGGCGGAACAGTTTATTGAAATAAAGGGCTTGTCTTTACGAGGGCTGTTGAAATGGATTGCTCTGGCAATGAGTTCCTTGCCAGTGCCCGACTCTCCGGTAATGAGGACTGTAGCGCGAGTCTGGCCAACCTTTTCTATTATGTCATAGACCTGCCGCATGGCTTTGCTTTTGCCGATTATGTTGCCAAATTTGAAACGTTCTTCGAGTTCCCGGCTGAGAAAACGCTTTTCACGGGCAAGACGATGCATGTCCAGAGCTTTCCTGATGGTGACTTTGAGCTCTTCGTTCTTGAATGGTTTGGTAATGTAATCGAAGGCCCCTTTCTTCATGGCCTCCACTGCCTTTTCCACAGTGGCATAAGCTGTCATCATGATGACCGGCAAATCGGGCTGTCGAGTTCGCACCTCCGAGAGAAATTCTATACCGTCTATACCAGGCATTTTCATATCAGTGATCACCACATCAAGATCGTGGCTGGCAACAATGTCCAGCCCCCCCTCGGCACTCTCTGCAGTATGTACTTCATAACCCTCATCCAATAGCAGGGCTTCCAGAACCTGCAGGTAGTTCTTTTCATCATCAACTATGAGAATTGTCTCCATACGATCCTCTTATTATCAGATTATCAAAGCTAGACTCCTGAGGCCCGGGCATCATCTGGATTTGGTTGTTGGCAGCGGCAAGGCAATGATCACAGCAGTGCCCCCCGGCCCGTTTCCTTCACTGTTGCCCTGTACGGGGCTCTCCAGGCGCACGCTGCCACCGTGCGTCTCCACGATATTACGAACAATACTCAGACCCAGCCCGGATCCTTTCACGCGTGTGGTAAAAAAGGGGTCAAACACTTTCCTCTGCAACTCTTCCGGGATCCCCGGTCCATTGTCGCTGATGACTACCTCCAGATTGTTTTCAGCCGAGCTCCCATAGTGGGTGACCACCCGTATCAGGCCTCCGTCGGGCACAGCCTCCATGGCATTGACGAATACGTTGAGAAAGGCGCGGTACAACAGATCCGCATCGGCCTGAACAACCGTACCGTTGGTTGCCAATTGTCTCTCCACTCGAATTCTCCGCCGGCTGAACTCTACTTCCAGAAAGGTAAGATTTTTTTCTATTATTTCATCAACTTGACAGTCAGACAGATTCGGCTTCATCGGACGTGCAAAGTCGAGAAAATCCGTAACAATGGTAGCAAGACGGGAGGTCTCCTCCATGATGATGCTCCCCAGACGCTTCTTGGGGTCCTGGTCATCCATCTTTTGCAAAAGAAGTTCAGAGGTGGAGTGAATAATGCCAAGGGGATTACGAATTTCATGACTGACAGCTGCCACCATCTCTCCCAGTGAGGCCATGCGCTCTGCCTGGTGCAGCTGTTCCTCCAGACGCCGACGTTCCTCTGTGCGCCTGACAATGATCCGTTCAGCCCTCTTGACGATGAGTCTGAGAATAACAAAAAGCAGACTCATGATGCCCACGGAACTGCCGATAATAATATACTGCAGTCGGGTAATAGCCTCATAGTCATCAGATATGTCCTGGGTGATCTCAAAAACCCCCAGAATAGGACCATATTCTGATGACAGAGGTTTTTCCAGGCGCAAAGGAATATAGGTTTTCAGCGTCCGCTGTTTGGCCAGACCGCTCAACTCGAATCCCAGAAAATTACCCCGAGAAAATAGAGCAGAAGACGATTTCCCTTGCAGAGCCAGCTGGAAATTTCTCCCAGCATGTCCTTTGAGACCCACAAGGGAGCGGTCTGTACTGTAGGCAATTATTCCTTTGTTGTCATAGACATCTACCTTGTCAATCTTGAAGCCATGAATGGTGTTGCGGATCACCTTGTCCATTCGTTCGAACTGCACTGGATTGCTGAGCTGGATTTTCTCGAATTGAATCAAAGTGGGCAGGACAAACTGGAGAAAAACCTGGTGGTTCAGGTTGTCGGCCACCAGCCTGGCATACTGTTCGCTCTTGCGCAATAGCTCTGTCTTGGCCCTGTTAGAAATGAAAACAATGAGAATCAGGGTCGAGACAAGAATCACCACGAGACTGGTCAGAGAGAAAAACTTGACCAGTCTGAAGGGAACAATGGGCTCTCCTTTCTGGAGTTTCATCCTGGAATTGTCCTATGTCATCTAACCTGAAGTGGCATCAATACAAGTCAATAAGCAGAATACTTGCCGATAATCTTGCCTCGAGAGCTCTCCCCCGGGAGGCTACTCGCAGCAGGCATATTAAAGATCAGTATAGCACGTCAGTGGTCCAGCTAGAAGGCAAGCTGCACGGCCAACAACGGCCCGGGCGCCAGGCCAAACGACACCTTGAAGTTTTCTTTCAAATGACGACGAAACTTCATCTGCTCTCTGGCATTCACTTTGCGGGCCGCAACCGAAGCGCTCCGAATCCCACCCTGGTACCAGCCCAACTCCAGAAAGACAAGGATGCTGCCGAGCACAGGACTGTCATTCTTGAACGCCAGCACAGCTGCCCCAATGAACAGACCATTGAGCAGAAAGGAGGTGACCCCCCGGCCTGGTTGGCCCACGTAGAAGTGACCAGCTCCAGGCAGAATAGCAGCTAATGTACCTGCCACTCGCGGCGATTTCACTGGCGGTGGTGCTCCTTCCTGCAAGGCCTCTATAAGAGCTCGAAGCTCAGCACCGTTGTCATAATCTCCGACAATTTCTTTCAAAGTTGCCGCCGCCTGGGGATAGTTGCCAACCTCTATGTATAACCAGCTGAGCTGACGCCTTATTTCCTCTTTTTCAGGAGATTCTGGATAAAGCTGCAAGTATCTCTGGGCCCAGTAGATAGCCTCCGCATAAAGCCCCTGGTCTAGTCGTACTGCAATCATTTCCTTCAGGGCTGACCTGCCAGCGGCTTCGGCAGCTTTCTGATTGAAAATTTTCAGAAAAAGGTCGAATGCCTTGTCAGCTTTGCCACCGTAGCGGTAACAGCGGGCCGCCTGCAACTCAGCCTCATTAACCCTGGGATTCTGGGGGAACATGAATATGAAGCGTTCATACTCTCCCAGGGCCCGATAGTATTCTTTGCTCTGAAAAAGATGCTCGGCAAATCGCCACATCTCATCGGCGCTCTCCTGAGAGAATGCCGACTGCGGCTGGAGCACTGTGAACAAAAGGAGTAGTGACATGCAGAAATCAACAGCTAAACCGTGATCACCCAACAGCAAGCGTACAGCCCTGAGCAAAGCTATCTGCTTCAATTTTCCGCCTGTCCTGTAGCTCTTGCGTTCACATTCAGCCGAATAGGCCCAGTTCGTTTGGCGGCTGCCGCCTGCAACGAGAGGAGTCCGGCTCGAAGGGAGTCTCACTCGAAGTCATCCCTTCGATCAGAGCTCGGGATCGAACACAGTCGAAGCGAGTGCCGCCCTGCGCCAGCGAGTTGTCAGACTCCTTTTTTGTGCAACAGCAATCCGAGCAGACCCCAGTTGTCAGCAGCATTTGCTGCCCGGCTATGGACCATTGCCGTCCTCCTGTTTCAACGTCTCTCTCTTGCCCGCAGCTGCTGCCGCCACTGCCTTAATCTCTCAGCAATTGTTGCTTCGTAGCCTCGCTCTGTGGGTCGATAAAATTGTATTTTCTCCAGTGCTTCGGGCAAATAATTGTCCTCTACAAATGCTCCCGGGAAATCGTGGGGATACTGGTAGTCCCTGCCATAGCCAAGTTTTTCCATGAGGGCGGTGGGGGCGTTTCGCAGCTTCAAAGGCACTGGCAAACTGCCCTTTTCTACTGCCGCCTTGTGGGCTTCTCCATAGGCCCGATACAGTGCATTGCTCTTGGGAGCAGTGGCGAGATAGACGGCAGCCTCGGCCAGCGCCAGTTCTCCTTCGGGATGACCTACCAGTTGGAAGGCCTGCTGGGCTGCAACAGCCACTATCAGTGCTCTGGGATCTGCCAGGCCAACATCTTCAGCAGCAAAGCGGACCATTCGGCGGGCCAGGAATAGAGGATCCTCACCTGCCGCCAGCATGCGGGCAAGCCAGTAAAGCGCTGCGTCAGGGTCACTCCCCCGCAGGCTCTTATGGAGAGCCGAGATGAGATTGTAGTGCTCCTCCCCATTCTTGTCGTACAGCAGGGGTTTGTTCTGAACCGTAGAGCTGACAATTTCCTTGGTGATATAACGTTTGCCGTCTGCACTGGGAGGCGTGGTCATTACTGCTGCCTCCAGACTGCTGAGCGCCAGCCTGGCATCCCCTTTTGCCGCTTCTACCAGATAGTGGAGGACATCCTCATCCATGTTGGTCGGTATGCTTCCCAACCCTCTCTCCTCATCCTGCAGAGCTCGTCTGACTATGTTTTTCAGCTCTTCCGTAGACAAGGGTTCGAGCACCACCACCGGCGCTCGCGACAACAGGGGAGCAATTACTTCGAATGAGGGATTTTCAGTAGTAGCACCGATAAACACAAGAGTACCTGCCTCCACATAGGGCAGCAACAGATCCTGCTGAGCTTTGTTGAAACGATGAATCTCGTCAATGAACAGGATGGTGCGCCTCTGGTGGGCGTTCCACTGCTGGGCAGCTTCGGCCACCGCGCTCCTGACTTCTTTGACTCCAGCACTCACTGCTGAAAGGGAGATGAAATGGGCGCCAGTTTCACTGGCCATAAGCCGCGCCAGAGTAGTCTTGCCGCATCCTGGCGGCCCCCACAATATCAGAGATTGGAGATGTCGGTGTCTGAGCAATCTGCCGATGAGCTTGTCTGGGGCTAGAATATGATTCTGGCCCATGAAGTCTGCCAGCCGCTGGGGCCGCAGCCGCTCAGCCAGAGGCGCTCTGATTTTTTCTGAACTGGGAGGAAAAAGATTTGTCTGCTTCAAGTGATCCATTCCAGGTACAACCGCTAATTTCGGGATTTTTCAGCAAAACTCTACCTGAAGGCCCGGAGTTTGTCAATTCGGCCTGAGTCAACATCTCTCCAGCAAGCAAGGTGTGAGGTGTAGCAGACAGACTCTTTCACAGGAGTGTCACAGATTGGCAACATGAAGATGACGTTGGTGGCAACTCTCATCACTTCAAGAGTTGCAAGTTCCAGGTGTTCGCTCGAAGTGCGCAGGGAGGGTTCGCTCTATTGCTTGCTTGTGGGGCCTGCACGGCTATTACAGGCAAAGAGTGTAAAATCCTGTGATTTCAGTGGTTCAGCCGACGGCCAACAGCCTGGCCGAGATAGGCATCTTTGATCTGTTCGTTTTCCAATAGTTCAGAGCCCTTGCCTTCAAGTGTTATCTTTCCTGTCTCCAAAACATAGCCATAATCGGCAATCTCCAGCGCTGCCATGGCGTTCTGTTCAACCAGAAGAATAGTAGTTCCCTGGCCATGAATTTCTGCTATGATGCGAAAAACCTCCTCGATAAGTATGGGAGCCAATCCTAGAGACGGTTCATCCATCATTATCAACTTGGGCCGCGACATGAGGGCCCGCCCAAGGGCCAGCATCTGTTGCTCCCCCCCAGAGAGAGTTCCTGCCAGCTGCTTGTGACGCTCTTCCAGGCGAGGAAAAATCGAATAGACCCATTCGATGTCTTTCTTTATCTCCCGCATATTCTTGCGGTTATAGGCTCCAATACGCAGGTTCTCCCACACCGTCAGATTGACAAACACTCGCCTGCCTTCGGGAACCATAACCACGCCGCTGCGCACCACATCGTTGACCGCGGCTCGGGTAATGTCTTGCCCCAGGAAAGTAATCTTGCCTGTTTTTGCCCTGACCAGGCCGCACACTGTTCGCAGGGTGGTACTCTTGCCAGCTCCGTTGGAGCCGACCAGAGTCACGATGCTCTTCTCGGGGACGGTAAGGGATATACCTTTGAGAGCGTGGATGCCGCCGTAATATATATGCAGATTTTCTATTTCAAGCAAAACGCCGCTCTCCCAAATACGCCTGAATTACCCGTTCATTATTCTGGATTTCCTCTGGCAACCCTTCAGCAATAGTGATGCCATAATCGAGTACCTTGAGTCGTTCACAGATGCCCATAACAAAGGTCATGTCGTGTTCAATGAGAAGGACAGTGAGATTGTAGTCTCTTCTGATTTTTTGAATCAGATCCATCAGGGCTTCTGTTTCTCGCGGGTTCATGCCTGCTGCAGGTTCGTCTAACAGGATTAGCTTGGGCCGGGTAGCCAGGGCGCGGGCGATTTCGAGACGTCTTTGTTGGCCGTAAGCCAGTGCCCCTGCCTTCTCCCAGGTCAACTCCTGCAAGCCAACTTCCTCGAGAAGATGGCTTGCCATACTGCGAGCCGCCTCAGTCTCCCTCCTGTAACGCGGCAATCTGAATACAGCTCCCAGAAAGGAGGATTTGGTCTGAAAATGAAAACTTACCATCAGGTTTTCAAATACCGTCAGGTCATTGAAAAGTCGGATGTTCTGGAACGTTCGTGCTATCCCTCGAGCTGTTATCTGGTGGGCTTTGCGGCCAGTGATATCATGGCCGTCGAAGAGGACCTTGCCTCGGGTGGGAACGAGACTGCCGGTAATCATGTTGAAGACGGTTGTCTTGCCTGCACCATTGGGCCCGATTAGCCCCACAAGCTCACCAGGAGTCAGTGCGAGGGAAAATTCATTGACCGCGGTAAGTCCGCCAAATTCCATGGTGAGGTTGTCGATAACCAGCAGCCCACTCACTTGCCACCACCCCTAATGACCCGCGCCAGTCTGCAGCGGTCAATGAGCCAGTCCCAGGAAAACTCTTTTCTGCCCATGATACCGTTTCTAGCAAATATCATGAGTAGAATCAGAATGATGGAAAACACAACCATACGCATCCCGGGAATTCCGGGAATATGCAGAGAACCGATAGTCATTGGCTCCTCGACAGCACGAAGCCATTCGCCCCCGAAAGAGAAAAGAGCGGCGCCAATTACCGCCCCCGTGGTGCTGCCGAGACCACCAGCCACGATAATGATCAACAAGTTGAAGGTCAGGAAAAAAGTAAAAAGTGTGGGAGAAATAGTGGTGATGAGATGGGCCAGCAGGCCGCCGGCAACCCCTTCAAAAAAAGCACTGGTGGTAAAGGCAAGCAGTTTGGTTCGGAAAGCATTTATGCCCATGGCTTCCGCAGCCACCTCGTCTTCTCTCACTGCCTTCATGGCTAGGCCATAGGAACTGGCCACCAGTCGGATGATAAAGAAGAGGGTAACCACGGCAAAACCCCAGGCCCACCACAAATTGGTGTAGTTGTGCAAAGCCTTCAGACCCAGTGGACCATTGGTAATGCGCTGCAGATTGTTGGCTACCACCCGCACCACTTCTCCAAATCCCAGGGTGACAATGGCCAGATAGTCACCGCGAACCCGGAAGACAGGAAATCCCATGAGAAAGCCAAAAAAGGCCGTGACAATGCCGGCAGCCAAAAGAGACCAGATGAACGACACCTGAATGACACTCAGTGGCCAGATGATTGGCTCAATAATGAAAGAGAGCTGCTTTTCGGCAGGACTCAGCGTCAAGAGCGCTGAGGTGTAGGCGCCAATGGCCACAAAGGCATTGGGCTCCAAAGAGAACTGCCCGGTGATGCCATTGATCAGATTGTAGCTGACTGCCAAAACAACAAATATGGCGGTGTTATTGAGAATGCGGACCTGATAGTCGCTCAGGTATCTGCTTGCCAGATAGAGCAGAGTAAAAAGCAGTGCCACTGCAGCCAGGGTGAGCAGTTGATTTCTGCGATGATGCTTTTCCATGCTTCGTCTCTGTAGGCCCAGGAGTCAGCGGGTCAGGCACAGTCTATTCTGGCAAAGGCTCGCCCATTATGCCCGTTGGCCTGAATATGAGTATGCCGATTAGGATGACGAAGGCTATGGCATCTCTATAACCTGCCAGTTGTGGGGCAATCGCTACCAGCAGAATCTCGGCTACCCCCAGAATAAAGCCGCCGAGCACCGCGCCCACCACATTGCCAATGCCCCCGAGTACTGCTGCCACAAAGGCCTTCAGGCCAGGAATTACCCCGAGAAATGGATTGACCTGCGGATACTTCATAGCCCACATCATGCCTCCCGCAGCCGCCAAAGTGGAGCCCAGCGCAAAGGTCAGAGCGATAATGCGATCCACATTTATTCCCATGAGTCGGGTGGTCTCCATATCCCGTGATACCGAGCGCATGGCCAAGCCTGCCCTGGTACGATGAATGACAAAAAGCATGCCCAACAGCAGCAGCAGCGTAATAGCCGGCGTCCAGATGCTCAGGGCCAGAATGCGCACATCGCCCACCGTATAAACTTTGGCGAACATTTCTGGCCTGGTAAAAGGTTTGGGCCGCCCTCCCCACATCACCAGGGCAAGATTTTCGAGCAGAAAAGAGACGCCAATTGCAGTAATGAGTGCAGAAATTCGCGGAGCGTTGCGAACGGGACGATAGGCACCACGATCAATGACCACGCCAAGCAAGGTGGTCAATATCGTTGCTACCAGAAAAGACAGCCACCAGGGCATTCTGAACATCAGAATGCCAAAGTAGGCGAAGTAACAGCTCATCATGACCACGTCCCCATGGGCAAAATTGATGAGCCGTATGATGCCGTAGACCATGGTGTAGCCCACAGCAATCAGGCCGTAGAGGCTCCCGAGGGAGATGCCGTTGATGAGCTGCTGACAGAATAGTTGGAAGTTCACCTATCACCCACTTGCAGGCAGCTGCAAATATTGTTGTCTCGATATGCTCAATTTAAGAGAATTCAGCTAACATGAAAGAGCACCAAAGTCAATTCCAGAAATTTTTACAACAGGGGCGCTCTTGTCCTCATATACCATTCCAGCATCCTGCCATAAACAGGCACAGCCCAAAAAAACCCCTGCCAGGAAGATGTGGCCAGCGTCCTTACCCTGCTCTTCCCTGTCTAAAAGCAAGTGAAAGAGCATAGGGTGTGGAATTCCTGCCCAGCCGGGGACACTTACCGAACACGAGTCGGCAATGTCTTCCCTGGGCAGGCAGAAGTCGGGCCACCATCTTCTCGAGCGAGGGGCTCTGCAGTATCCCGGAACCCGGGCAGCTATGGATTGATGGTGGTCACATAGGTGAACTTGCCGTTTTTCACCTTGTTGATCACCACACTTTTTACCGCATTGCCGTCTTCACCAATATTGATGTTGCCGGATACCCCCTGGAAGTTCTTGGTGCTTGCCAGCGTTGCGCGAACCTTGGGGCCATCAGTGGTACCCGCTCTCTTGATGGCATCCAGAAGAATAAAGTAGGCATCAGCGCCGAGGGCTCCGAAGGCATCGGCTTCCTTGTTGTATTTTTTCTGATAGTAGGCGACAAAGTCGCGGCCCAGCTTGGTGGTTACCGCTTCCACGTTGAAATGGGCGGTAAAATAGGTGTCTTCGACTGCCTTGCCACCAATCTGGATGATCTCGTCAGCCTGGGCGCCATCCCCGGTAAGAATCGGTACATTGATGCCGAGATCTCGCGCTTGTTTGGCCATCAAGGCATCCTCGGTGTAATAGTTGGGAGCATAGATAATATCTGGATTTGTTGCCTGTACTGCGGAAAGCTGGGCGCTGAAATCCTGATCGCCAGTCTGGATATAGGTGGTGGTCAGTATTTTCCCACCCATCTTGACAAACGCTTTGACAAAGAAATTTGCCAGGCCAACACAATAGTCCTGGGCAATATCGATGATCACTGCCGCAGTCTTTGCATGAAGAGTGTTCATGGCCAGCTTGGCCGCCACTTCACCCTGGAAGGGATCGATAAAGCAGGCCCGGAACACATACTTTTTCCCCTGTGTTACCAGGGGATTTGTGGCTGTGGGAGAAATCATCGGTATCTGGTTCTTTTCAGCAATGGGCCCGCCAGCCAGGGTATTGCCGCTGATGGCCTCACCAATAATTCCCACCACCTTTTCCTTTTTGATCAGTCTGTCCACGGCATTGGCAGCTTCGATTTTGTCACTCTTGGTATCAACCAGGAATAGCTTGACTTCTCGTCCGAGCACCTTCGGCATCATGTCATGGGCCGCCTTGATGCCGTCCCATTCCATCTGGCCATAGGCTGCCACAGCACCTGTCATCGGCAGGTAGACGCCAATGCGAATCGGCTCAGCAGACATCGCCGGCGCCCCGAGCACACAGACCATTGCCATCACCAGTAGAACTGTCATCACTCTCTTCATGCTCTATCCCTCCGTTTTTTGATAAAGACTTCCTTACATTGGAGAATTTCGGCAGCAGCAGCCGAATCCTCTCAAGACATTCCTCACTCGCCCAAAGTTTGAATATCCCTTACCCAATGTGTATGGCCTGAAAGAAATGGTTTAGGGGAGGACCCTTTTTGTATGGACTTCGAGTTTGCCAACGCTATCACAAGAGCAGTTCTGATGTCAATTGAATAGTCTGGAAGCTTTTTCCTTTTCCTGGAAAAATCAGCTCTTGCCGGCCTTCCTCTTCAACTACTGACCTCGGCTCTCCTGCCTGCCGCGGAATACCAACCTTATGGGAGTTCGATCCATTTTGAAAGCCTGCCGAATCTGATTGGTGAGATATCTCCGGTAGGAAAAGTGGATCCCTTCCGGACGATTGACGAAAAGCACAAATGTGGGCGGCCTGATGGCAGCCTGAGTCCCATAATAAATTTTTAAGCGAGTGCCCTTGTATCTGGGAGGCTGATGTTTCTTCAACGCCGTGGCAAGAACCTCGTTGAGCGCGGCAGTGGGTACCCGCAAGGAATATTGCTGAAAAACCGAGGCAATCGCAGGCAGCAGCCTTGAAACACCCTTGCCCGTGAGAGCGGACAGTCGAAGAATTGGCGCATAGGGCATGAATCTCAGGCCCTCTTTGACCCGGCCACACACTTGCTGCTGCTGCTCGCGGTTGTGGATCATGTCCCATTTGTTGATAACCAGTACCGCGCCTCTGCGGTTTTCATGGACATACCCTGCAATGCGAATATCCTGTGCTGCCAGTCCCTGGGTCGCATCAATGAGCAACACAGCTACATCGCAGCGCTGAATACTTCTCAATGCCTTTATGACACTGAATTTTTCTAACTTTTCACGGGTCTTGCTTCGTCGGCGAATACCGGGGGTATCAATCAAGACGAACTGTTCGCTCTCCGCCTCCACAACCACATCGATGATGTCTCTGGTGGTGCCGGGAACTTCACTCACCACCACGCGATCCGTTCCCAATATTCTGTTCAACAAAGATGACTTTCCCACGTTGGGACGTCCAAGTATGGCCACCCTGATGTCCTTTCCAGTGCCATGTTCCTCCTCGGGTAGCTGCGGAAGCGATGCTACCAGGGAGTCCATAAAATCTCGAACCCCATAGCCATGTGCAGCGGATATAGGGAAAAGCTTTTCCACCCCCAACTGATAGAACTCCAGAACATTGGCCTCTTTCTCAACGCCGTCTATCTTGTTGACCGCGTAGAGAACTGGCTTGCCGGAACGGCGAAGCAAGTCCACCACTTGACTGTCTCCCGGATGAAATCCCTGCTTGCCGTCGGCGAGAAAGATAATGAGATCCGCCTCTTCTACCGCTGCCTGGGCCTGCTGACGGACCTGGGCCTGTACAGAATCTTCTGCCTCGATCTCTTCTATGCCCCCTGTATCCACCAGGCAAAATGTCCGATCCTCCCAGGTTGTCTGCGCAATGATCCGATCCCTAGTGACACCGGGAGCTTCGTCTACCAGCGCCCGGCGCTGGCGGCACAGTCGATTGAACAGGGTCGATTTGCCCACATTGGGACGACCAACAATGGCTACAATAGGCACACCCCTGTAGTTGTCATCTTCTATTATCGTCATCCTGGAGTTCCAAAGACCAGTAGAGCACCAATCAATCCCCTTGTCAGGACCTATATCGCGACCTGTGGGTAAGACCCTCGGCGATGGCGGCAATGTCTCCCTGGTGATATGTTTTGGTCAGACTTCTCAAAAAGACGTACTCCTCGCAGGAACGCCTGCTGGCAATTTCTGAGAACCGCTGCCAGGCGACTGGCAGGGAAGCAGCGAAATGTGTTTTCCCTTTGACCAGACTGAGAAAGGAAAAAGCGGCCAGCATTTGCAAGATCCGGCATAGTGCCACGTGGGGGTATCCCCGAAGATATTTTCTCTGACTGGTGCCGGTAAACTCGGCAAAGTGTTCGGTATACTTTCTTAACAGGCTAGCTTTGAGATCTTCTGGAATCTCGACATAGGCATCTTCGAGCAGTGCAGCCAGATCATATTGAGGCGGCCCCAAACGACCGCCTTGAAAATCAATGACGTATACGCGGCCTCTGTTGATCATCAGATTGCGCGACTGAAAATCCCGATGGAGGAAAAATCTCCCGAGCCTCTCGTCTCCTGCGCGTGAGGCCAGAAGCGTATATTCAGGAGCCACCTCTTCCCAGGGGACCTTCATGCCGAGCACCTTGCAAAGGCAGCTGTTGTGAAAATATTTCAGCTCCCGTTCAACAATGAAGTGCCTGTCGTAGCTGGGAGTATCAAAGCAGTATGTTGTATCGAGGTTGTGGGCGGCCAAAACTTGCATCTTCACCAGGAGCTCCACGGCCTGCTCATAATAGAGCGCCATGTCTCGGCGGCCGGCGGCAACTGCCTCCTGTAAATGAAGTGAGCCCAGATCTTCGAGGAGTATCATGCGGTCTGCCTGGGCATAAAACAGTATGCGGGGCACAGGAATGCCTTTCGCCAAGAGATGGTTCCCCATGTAAACAAAGGAATCATTCTCGTTCGGGAATGTCTGATCCCGGGAAGGGCACCAACACAGAACCACGGTGTGTCTGCCGTCGGCAACCCGGTAGAAGAGCCGATCTGAACCATCTCCGTGCAGGGCCTGCCAGCGGAGAATCCCTGTCAGCTTCGTTTTCTTTCGGATCCAGGCTTCGGCCTTCTTTTCTGGCAGTTTGACCTCTGCAGCCACTGGCTTCTCCTGAGTGTTACCCTGTTTGCGGCAGAGTACTCCTCAGCTGCTCGATATTCATTGCCCCGGCAGCTTCTCCTGCAATGCCTCCCGCGTCTTTCCCTGCTCAGCTCCATCTGAACTAATGCCTTGCGCCAGGACCGCCCCGACAACCGACTGGTTTACCGCCACCCCATCGGCAACGATACTGCGCCTTACTGTACAGCCCACCTTCACCTGGACCCCGTCCCATAGTATGCTGTCCACAATAGTCACCCGGTCCTCTATTCGACAACCTTTTCCTATCCAGACCATACCCCGCAACTCTACTCCAGCTCCCAGCTTCGCGGTGCTGTCTACCGCGGCAGTGCGGCAGTGCCTCCCGGTCAACTCTTGGTCTGCTGTGCCATTGGCGAACTCCCTGTGCACCTGCACATAGGCTGCCAGGCTGCCCAATTCGCGCCAGCAACGTTTGTCTACTACCAGGCCGATAATTCTCTCACCCGTCGAGATAAGACTGCGGTAGCAATCGATTATAGAAACAGCGCCATCCGGGATATGAGCAAGGATCTGGGGATCTATTACCTGTATGCCAGTAAAAGCTAGATTCTTGCTGCCTGCCTCGCGCCTGAAGGCAACAATTCGCCCGTCAGCACCAACAGCTACATTGTTGAACTTCGGCTCATCAACAAGTACCATAGTAACGCTGGCGCCAGAGTCTTTATGGTATCGCAGTACTTCCTGGAGATCGATGCAACTGAGAATGTCGCCGTTGATGACCACGAAGGGACGCTCATCCCAAAAGTCTTTCACATTGCGAATACCGCCTCCTGTGCCAAGCAGCTTTTTTTCCACTCGGACCTCCACAGGAATACCGAAGTCATGGCGACTCAGGTGTCTGCAGAGCACTTCGCTGAGATGATAAGCATTGAGGATCACTGACTCGGCGCCCCAATCCTCGAGATAATCAAGCAATGTATGGAGAAGTGGTCTGTTGCAAACTGGCACCAGCACCTTTGGCCGGCTGAAAGTAAGCGGCCGAAGTCGAGTCCCCAGACCAGCACAAAGAATCATCGCTTTGAAAGGAGTCATCTGTCACCTTTAATGAGCCCTCTTCTAGAAGACGTTTGCCCTGGCATCGAGCAGCATTTTCCCCGCCTGCTAAAGCACAACATATTTGCCTATATCATGTCAGCTATTCTGCAAATCATTGGCCAACAACACTGCCAGCCACATCTCCACTGGACAAAAGTCGCATCCTGTATCAAGATCTTTTATGTAACTGGTCTCATCCGCTAGTTAGGCATTGTGAATGCTGGGACATTGTCGAAGTCCCGCTGTGGCGGGACAGCGAGGGCTGCCGCGGGCCAATATTTAGGGAATAAACTTTCACAACCGCAGGCAGCCCAAGCGGAGACAATGCCCCAGCATTCACCCCCCGTACAGTCGATTATCTTTTAGCAGAAGTTGTGCGGTCGGGCAATTATTCTGCCTGAATATAGGACGACTCCCCAACAGGACGAGGCAACAATGATCACTGAAGATCGCCTGGGTGAACTGTTGATGGTCGGATTTTTCGGGCAGCAACTGGACGAGGCCCTGGTTGCCCACATCCGGGAGTTCAGGCCAGCTGGTCTGATCTTTTTCAAGAGAAATGTGATTTCTCCCTTGCAGCTGGCTCGACTCACGTGCAGCATCCAGAATCTGGCTCTGGAGGAGCTTGGCCGGCCACTGCTGCTTGCCATCGACCAGGAAGGAGGGCCAGTGAGCCGGCTGCCTTCCCCTTTTGCCCGCTTGCCGGATGCTGTGGCGCTTGGCAGGAAGGGGGTGCACGAGGTGAGCAAATATGCCCAGCTCACAGCCACTGAACTGCGTCTCGTGGGGTTGAACACGAATCTGGCACCAGTCCTTGACATCAGTGACGACACCGGTTTCATGTACCGCCGTTCATACGGCAACGATCCTGAGTTGGTAACCAAGTGCGGCGTCGCTGCCATCGAGGCCACCCAGAGTAGTGGAATCATTGCCACCGCAAAACATTTTCCTGGACTCGGCGCTGCCCAGCAAGATCCACATCATGTGCTGCCTGCGGTGGCTGCCAGCAGCAGAGATCTGCGCTCTAATCACATAAAACCTTTTCTGGCAGCTGTGCAATGCTCGGTGGCTTGCATCATGACTTCCCATGCCCTCTACCCTTCAGTCGATGCCAGGTTTCCAGGAACGTTTTCCCCGACCATACTCAAGGTGCTGCTTCGCCAGGAGCTTGGTTTTGCCGGGGTGGTAATCACAGATGACCTGGAAATGGGGGCAGTCGGCGGCCAATATTCTCTGAAGGAGGCAGCTGTAGCTGCTCTTCGAGCCGGTGCTGATCTGCTGCTGGTGTGCAATGATCTCGCTAAAATGAGAGTTGTTGCAGCAGCAATTAGTGAGGCACTCAGGAAAGGGACTCTCTCCTACGAGGAGCTTCAGAAGTCACTGCAAAGGCTGGAACTGCTCAGGGAATCCTACTTGCATCCTGCGCCATTGGCAGATCTACAGGAGGTGCGCTCTTATTTCAAACTGCAAGAGGAATAGAGGCTGTTCAATAATTCAGGGTCTGCATGTTTCGCTGCCCTGAGCCTGCTGGTTCGAGGCAGCCGGCAGGCTCTGGCCTCTCATTCGTCCAGCTGTTCCGAATTACCTTGCGAAGATGAGCCCAGCATTTTTTTGGGGTTGTCTCCGACGCGCATGGTAAAGACACCCCCCAGGATGCTTATCTCGTGATTGCGTTCAGCAAGATTCAGCTGTCCCACAGTGTGCCGTAGATCCCTGACTTGTTCTCTGATTTTGCGGTAGACGAACACCAGGCCGCTGGCTGACAGCACAAACATAACCAACAGCAGCCAAAGCGGAGTCGTCAACACTGTGCCCATTACCACAATAGTGCCAATGATGCCAAGAAGTAGCAAAACTTGCGCTACCACAATCAGGTGGAAATAGAATATCCCTTTGCCTATGGTTGTCTCGCGGCCCCCGCCCGAGTTCACTGCACTCTTCCTACCCCTCAATATCCGACCTTTCCACATCAGATCGATTCCTTCCCTCATCTGCCTCTGCCGCTGCTGTCTCGCAGTGATCTGTCAACAGCAAAGAATCTTTATGTTCCAGCAGTTCCCTGTCCAGACGATACTTTTCCAGATCGAACTGGTTTTTGAGCATCTGCTGTGATAGACGATAACGCAAATAGATGACCCAGACAACCAGCAGCGCAAAAAAGATCGCCAGTGCTGGCAGCAGCCACGGGAACTCCTTCATCATTGCCAGCACCACTTTTCCCGCATTCACAAGAAAGTCCGGCACCAGCCAGAAAAGGACTGCTCCTGCCACAAGCAGTGCTCCCAGGTGAAATATCGAAAAGCGCTGCAGAGACAGTTGCAAGGAACTCAACCGTCCAGTTCTGCTGCCTTCTTCTTCCCTGGAATCTCCTGTGCTCGACTCCCCATAGATCAGAGCCAGATACACTCGGATGAGAAAGGCAAGGAGCAGTATGAGACCTATGGGTATGCCCACGGCGGCTGCCAACCAGATTCTCGTCGGGAATGGCCGCGACTCACGCTGAACATGAATCTGGTAGTTTGCCAGAGGCCCGTGAGTTTCCTCGAACAGCATCTTTTCATATCTGGTCAGGGCATTTCCTGGAGCCTCGTATACCACTCTTCCCTGGGCATCAGAGACAATCAGCCTGGTACTGTCGCCTGCCTGACTGGCCGCAACCAGATAAATCAATACCTCCAGCAACAACAGCACCGCAACACTGGCCACCAGAGTGATCCGCTGCTGGAGCTTGTCTCCCAATAAATCAAAGGCCTTCATCTTATTTGCCATTACTGTTTCACAAACAGAATTCTCCAGGTTTCCTTTTCAGAAAAGATGTAAAGTATCATCCACCTCCCTGTCTGTCAAAGGACAATCCGCTCAGCAAGAGTTTTGCTATTGTTTGCCTCAATGGAGGATGCCTGGAGATAACAGCGAAGCACTATATCAGGCTGTCCCAGATGGCAGCTTTTCCTATTGACTGGCTTGAGGGGGGATGAACCAGTTAACCACAGTGTTCAGGCAAGTTCGCAGCTGCTGGGAAAAACGGGGGAAAGGAGCCAGTTGCTGGCGAAAAAGCAGGAGTTTGCCTGCAAATCGGCGAGCCATGATGCCACTGCCATGTCCATGGTGCCACTCACCCTGTGATGCTATGCTGGAGATGGCCGGTTTAACTCAGAGGGGGGTCTTCTTTGCTGCCAGGCCTTCCCTTTCTGCGGAACTGTTGCGCAAATCCAACAAGTCTGCCACGGACAAACCCTCCACCCCTCTCCTGCCTTGATCACGAATACGGTTGAGAATATCTGCCACCACCTTGCCATGACCGTCCGCTGCTGCTGGAGCAGGACTGCCACCTTTGCCCTCCAGTCCTTCCACCAGTTCAAAGAGTTTCAAATGTCTCATATCTTTCGCCGGCAGCACCACCCTGCCATTTTCTCCGCTACAACTCAAGGCTCCCAGATGCTCCAGGGTCTCCACCAGAGAGCGGGCCTCTTGTGGCGGCAGATGAAGAGTTTCAGCCAGTTCTAGATCGGTGAGCGGACTTTTGCCCTGTTGAAATCTTTCTCCCACACACAACAGTAGTCTCAGGCCCCAGTAGGTCTTATTCGTCAAGGGTTCGGAACTCCAACGCTGCTGCAGTCTGAAGGTAGCAAAGTTTTGATGGGCAAACGCTACCTCAGCACCTAGCAGCAGGATCACCCAGCTCAAGAAAATCCAGATGAGCAGCATAGGCAGCTGCGACAGGGCTCCATAAACGGCACTCCAATTGTGAAAAGCAAACTGGTAGTGGATATAGGCCCATTGAGACAACTGCCAGAGGGTGCCGCCAATGATGCCGCCAGTAGAGGCGGACACCGGGTTTACCCTGGTGTTTGGCATAAAAAGATAGATGAATGAAAAGGCAAGCCACATGACCAGAAAGGGAGCAAACTTCAACAAATAGACATATAGATGACCGAAGACGCCTATGCTTATGAGTTCCCGCGTCACAGAGTGATTCTTGACAAAGGTGGTCAAGCTCATGGTAGCAAAGATCGACACGGGCAGGATCACCAGGAGGCCCAGATAATCGCTGCATTTGCGCAGCCATGGTCTACCTCGCCCCACCTTCCAAATTTGATTGAAGGCCATTTCCACATTGGTAAGCACCAGGATCATAGTAATAAAGAGAAAGGTAATGCCCAGAGTACCCAGAGAACCTACATTGATGCGGTCCACGTAGACGAGAATACGTTCAGCAATGGCATGGGAACCTCCAGTCAAGCGCTCGAGTATAAATGGCTGCAACGCTCTCTGAATTCCCAGACCTTTCAAGATGGCAAACATGAGGGCTAGAAGCGGCACCAGAGTCAAAAGGGTTGTGTAAGTGAGACCGGAGGCGCGCAGCAAACAGTTGTCGCGCCAAAATTCCCGCCAGACATAGACAGTGAGTTGCAGCTGACGGTATAAACCTGCTCTCAGCCTGGAAGAAGAATCTTCTTCGAGCAGCCAGAGATCATTGCTGAAAAATTTCTTGAGACGAACAAACATTTAAGGATCCTAGTCCATGTCTTGCGCTCAAAAAGGATATTTACTGAATGTCCAGGTATTAGGCAAGCAAGATTTTTGCCAGTGCTCCGGCTGCGTTGATTGTAATGCCATCTTTATGGTAGAAGCTCAAAGAAAATCTGAACAGGAAGATAACGAAGACCTTGGCAAATCACCGTCACCGTCCATACGCTGTTGTGAACCCGGCCGCCGCTCTCGGTGAAACGCGGAGAATGTGGCTCTCCCTTGTCGAACGTCTCCAGCGGCGAATCGGTCCCTTCCCATGGGATTGGACCAGGGAACCAATGGAGGCATGTCGACTTGTGCGCCGCGCCCTGAAACAGGACCACAACCTCATCATCTGTGTCGGGGGTGACGGTACCCTCAACGAGGTGGTCAACGGTTTTTTCTGGCATAACAGCGCAATAAATCCCAGCGCCAGCCTCGTGGTAGTTGCCTGTGGCTCAGGAGGAGACTTCCGCAGATCCCTGGAAATTGGCGCCTGCCCCCTGGATGCCCTGGCAGCAGTAACATCTGATAAGGTAATCGACATAGACCTCGGCAGCATACACTATCACCCTGACCCCGCTACTCGAGCCCAGAGGTTCTTTGTCAATGTGGCCAGCATAGGCGTGCCGGCCGAGGTAAATCGTCTGCTATCGAAGCAGCCTTCTTTCTTGGGCGGTACTGGCAGATTCCTCCTGGCCACCGTGCAAGCATTGCTGTTCTCAAAACACGTACCAGTGCGCCTCGAGATTGACAGAAAAGAACGTCTTGACCAGTTCGTCAAGACTATTGCAGTTGCCAACGGACGTTTTTTCGGCGGGGGCATGCAGGTTGCGCCCCAGGCGAGCCTGGATGACGGCTTGTTGGACATTGTAGTGATTGGCAAGGTGGGGTTGTTAGACTTTCTTGTGTGGGGATCCCGCTTCTATAAAGGCAGGCATCTGGAACACCCCAGAGTCAACCTGTTCAGGGCAGCCACCATCCAGGCTAGCAGCCGCCTGTCAGTACCCCTGCAGTCGGTGCCCGTGGAAGTCGACGGAGAAACTATAGGCATGCTACCCGCTACATTCGAAGTCATGCCAACAGCCATAAGACTGAGACTCCCCTAGCAAAATAGCTATCCAGAAAAAAGCACCTTGTGCTTGCGGCTGGCTGTGATACAATGCCCTCCATATCTTTCTTGGAGGGGGACCATGGCAGCACTCAACAAGGTAATGCTCATCGGAAATCTCGGCGCTGATCCAGAACTTACCTATACCCCAAATGGAACAGCAAAGGCTACCATGAGATTGGCCACTCATGAGACGTGGACCAACAGAGAAGGTGAAAAAGGCGAACGTACCGAGTGGCATCGCGTGGTGGCGTGGGGAAGACTGGCAGAGATTTGCGGCCAGTATCTTGCCAAAGGCCGCCAGGTTTTCATCGAAGGGCGATTGCAAACCCGTTCATGGGAAGATCGAGAAGGCAACAGGCGCTGGATAACCGAAATAGTTGCCTCCGGTATGCAGATGTTGGGCAGTCCTCGTCAGAGCCAGGATGACTCAGCTGTGCCTCCGGTGGATGATGCCGTAGAAGACGCGCCGCCACCGGAAGACGACATCCCTTTTTAGCCGGCCGCATAATAAACCACCGGGGCTACAGGGCGGAATTGGCCTGCCAACAACGGACAGGGCTTTTGCCTGGTGTGCGACAGACAGGCTTCTGTGTGGCTGGCGCCGCCTCACATTGGCTGGTAAGCTTGCTGCTAGTCGGCAATAAGGCGGCTGTTATTATTGTTGGTCAATCCTGGAGTAAAGCGGTGAGTAGTGCCTGGCTATAGAAAATTTTCCGGGCAGTATGCCTATTAGCCTTAACTTTCTTGCTTCTCTTCGATTTTCTTCTTCTCCTGATCAGTTTCCAGCTCGTCGGCTTCGTCAGAAGTAGCCTTCTTGAAGTTCCTGATTCCTTTGCCGAGTCCTGAACCTATTTCCGGCAGCTTGCCCGCACCAAAAATAATCAGGATAATTACCAGAATCACCAGCAATTCCGGCATGCCTATTCCAAACATAACTTTCACCTCGCATGACCTTGAGGTCTTTAGGCCAACGCCCGCAACACCACCAACCAAAAGATCTCGTTGCTGCCACGTGTCATCGTCAGAAAAACTGGCGGCAGGCTGCTAGCACAACTCGTCGAATTCTTCTAACAGCTTGAGAAATTCCTCGGAAGAGCGGTATCGATCAAGTGCCTGCTGATGCTCCAGCCATGTTCGCCAGACAGCCATCCAGGCATCATTGTACCAGTAGTTCCCGCTTGTCGGCTTGCCATCGCTCCTCTTGAGATAAATCTCATACTCCTGTCGGCAGCCCGAGCACAGGGGATATGGGCACTGGTTTGCTGTCTTGCTGCCGAATTCCTCTATCTGCACTCCGCACCGTGCACATCTCATGGCGCAACGCGAACAATGTAGCACCCTCCTGAGCACCTCTATCTTCTCTTGGCGGCCGGTTCTATCGTCCCCACTCATGGAGTGCTGACGTCTCTTTTCCAGATCTATGATCTCCGCCACTCCTGTCCTCCATATGTGTTGAAAACCATGGTGCACGCCAATGTCATTGTTGATTTCACCCTAGCACAGCGTTTTCTCCGAATCAAGAGAGACTTCATCCTCTTCGAAGGAGGCCGACAGGTCACCGTCGAGGTTGAATATTTTGCGCGCCATATCAATATAGATATCCTTGTGCGTTCGGTGGCTGGTTCGCTTCAGAAACAAAATAGGATCATGAAGTACCTTGTTGACGATAGCCCGCGTAAGGACTTCGAGAGAATTAATCTGCTCCTGGGACAGGGCGCCAAAGTGATGCAGGGTTTTCTGGAGTTCGCACTCCCTGATCTGTTCAGCTTTATTTCTCAGCGACACTATAGTCGGCACCACTTCGAGAGTTCGCAGCCACCCTTCGAATTTCAACGCTTCCGCGGCAATGATGTGCTCGGCCCTGCCCGCTTCTTTCAAGCGGTCAGCTTTGTTCAGCTCCACTATGCCCTGTAAATCATCAATATTGTAGAGATAGACATTGTCAAGATCGTTTATCGCTGGGTCAATGTCTCTTGGCACCGCAATATCTATGAAAAACAACGGTCGGTTGCGCCGCCCCCTCATCCTGCTCTTTACTTGTTCTGCGGTAAGAATGGGCTCCAGAGAGCCAGTAGAGCTGATAATTATATCTACCCGCTGCAGTTGCTCGACCACTTCCTCGAGTGCCACAGTGGTTCCGCCAAATCTCCGGGCTAGAGCTAATGCTCTTTCCAGAGTGCGGTTGGCCACCACCACCTGTTCTACTCCATTGGTGAGCAGGTGTTCTGCCGCCAGTTCCGCCATCTCGCCTGCACCAATGAGCAAGACCTTCTTGCCGGCAAGCTCATTGAATATCTTCTTGGCAAGTTCCACCGCAGCGTAACTTATGGAGACCGCACTCCTGCCTATCCTGGTCTCAGTACGCACCTGCTTCGCCACCGAAAAAGACTTGTGAAGGAGCCGGTTGAGGATAACGCCCGTTGTCTTGGCTGTCACCGCTTCCCTGTATGCCTGTTTCACCTGCCCCAGAATCTGCGGTTCTCCCACCACCATGGAATCGAGGCTGCATGTTACCCGGAAAAGGTGCTTCACCGCTTCCTGGTCTATGTAAGTGTAGAGATACGGCTTGAGAGCGCCACTGGTCTGACCATAAATATCTGCCAGCAAACCCACCACCGCTGCTGTGCCTTGATCAAAATTAGGAGTTGTAAAGAGCACTTCCATTCGGTTGCAGGTGGAAAGGTAAAAGGCCTCTTTGATCTGAGGCAGTCTGGCCAGTCCCTGGAGAGGAGTCTGGCGGTCCAGACAGACAGCGGCGAATTTTTCCCTGATTTCTACAGGTGCCGTTGTGTGATTCAAGCCTATGAGAACGATCCGATCCATAACAATTCCATTATTGCCAGGGGAAGCCAGCCATAATTCCTTGACTCAGTCCACCAGAAAACTGTGATGGCTCTTGAGGCCGAGATTTGCCCCTACAAATGTTATCAGAATGGCGCTAAAGCCGACAATAGCCATAATGGCGGCTCTTCTGCCGCGCCAGCCCACAGCCAGACGTTCATGGAGGAGTACTGCATAGATGAGCCAGGTAATAACCGAGAGAATTTCCTTCGGGTCCCAGTTCCAGTAAGAACGCCAGACCGCTCCGGCATAGACGAATCCAGAGATGAGACCGATCGTTATCAGAGGAAACCCCAAGGTAACGCAGACGTGGTTCAAAGAATCGAGCAGCTGCAAAGAGGGAAGGCGACGGTAGAGCAGGCCAAATCTTTTTTTCTTTATCTGGTGTTCTTGCAGCAGGTACATGATGCCGCCGCAGAATGCCAGGGCAAATATGGCATTGCCCACAAACATGGCACTGATGTGCAGAGTCAACCAGAAACTTTTCAATAATTTACCGCTTGCCACAATGTGCGTGGGAAGAGCGGAGCCTATCAATAGAAAGATCACCGCCAGAGGCGAGACAAAACTACCCAAGATCATAATAGAAAAGCGCAATTGAAAGAGAAGATAACTGCCGACAATCGCCCAGGAAAACAGGGAAAATGTTTGTTGGAGCGTGCTCACCGGCATAAGACCTGTTTGACTTACGGTCAGAAACAATTCAATAGAATGAACTGCAAATCCAAGCAGCAGAAATATCGTCGCAGCCCGGTGCACCGTGGTCAGCGGTCTGACCACGTAAATGAGATAGCCCACAGTGCCTATTGCATAAAGAAGAACAGCAAGAAAAGTCAGGAGGATCACCGAGTTCGTCACCAGTCAATCTCCAGCTCTTTGAGCGAGTATTGCTCTCCCAGGATTGATCTGAGCAGGGCATCGACGCTGCGCCATTCTTTGCGTTTGACAAGCTGCAGGAGTTCAGAGTTCACAAGGTCTTCAAAAGTCTTCTTGTTGGCGGCCGAATCGCTGCTGACAGCAAGCAGCTTCTGCCTGACCGCTCCCATCAGTTCCAGAAAGAAGCCATATTCCTCACCGAATTTCTCCTCGAGTTCCAGGCGGATCTTGCGAGCCAGCGCAGGGCTCTGGCCTGCCGTAGACACAGCCAAAGTCAGAGAGCCTCTTTGCACGAAAGCAGGAAGTATAAAGCTGCAATGTTCAGGAAGGTCCACCACATTGCAGAGAACTCCTCGCTGTTCTGCATCGCGTGCTATTCTCTTGTTGAGATTGTTGTCATTGGTTGCTGCAATGACAAGCAGGCAACCCTGCAAATGGTGGGACTCGTAGCGGCTGCCCAGAAGCTTCACCTCACCATTGCGTACTCTCTGCTCGAGTTCGGGAACGAGCTCCGCAGATATCAGGCTGACCCTGGCACCGGCATCCACCAGGGTCTGCACTTTTCTCGCCCCCACCTGTCCGCCACCTACTACCAAACACGAACGGTTCTCTACTCTGAGAAAAACTGGATAATAGCGCACCCTTCCGCCTCTTTCGCAAGTCATTTCAGACTAGCAATTCTATGGCGGCAAATCAAGGAAAGAATCAGAGTTTACCTTGACTGACAACCTTGTTGCCTCTAAAATAGCATCTCGATTTTTTCCTAAACTTCAGGTAACGAATGCTGCGAACTCTTCTTTTTTACATCTCACTGATAGTGCTCACCCCAAGTTTGAGTCTCATCACTATTCCCATTGCCTTTGTGACCAAAAGTGGCCGAATACCCCATCTCATTGCCAGATTCTGGAGCCGCTGTCTCCTCCTGGCCAGCGGCATACGGCTAGAAGTCGAGGGGCTGGAAAACATTGATCCGCAGCAATCTTATGTATTTGCAGCGAATCATCAGAGTCAATTTGACATTTTCGCCCTGCTGGTCTCCTTGCCGGTGCAATTCAGATGGCTTGCCAAGGCAGAGCTGTTCCGCATCCCGATCTTTGGCAGCGCCATGAAGGGAGCAGGCTACATACCAATCGACCGCAGTGACCGCAAGGCCGCTTTCAAGAGTATTGATGTTGCGGCAGCTCAGGTGCGCCGCGGAACTTCCATTGTGATATTCCCGGAGGGCACGCGGAGCGTGGACGGTAAGCTCAGGTCCTTCAAGAAGGGGGGATTTTTCCTGGCAATCAAATCGAAGCGTCCCATCGTACCCATCAGTATAAGCGGCAGCCACAAGATACTGGCCAAGGGCAGTTTTCGGGTCCACAGCGGCACCATTACCATCAAAATAGGCAAACCTATTGCCACCGCATCTCTCAACCCGCAGGACAGGGAATGGCTCATACCAGAGATCCGCCGGCGCATCCAGGAAAATCTTCCGCTAGATGAACAGGGAGAGCCAGAACCACCAGTCGAAGTGCAACCAGAAGCAGCCCCAGAGACCACATGAAGGCAGGAAAAAACGAAGCTAGGAGCGACAAGAACCATACTTTTCGGCGGTTTCGTCGAGATCGGCATGATTATAATGATCTTGAAGTTGACACCCCCTGCCGCCTTTAGTATGTAGGAAAGCCACAGGGCAGTGTTCTTTCCAAAAACATGTATGGCCTGAGGTTCCTGTCCAGACTACTGTCTGGCATCCAGCAAATCTTGCCCGGAACAGGGCGGCAGCGCCTGCATGGAGTGTGGCCATGAAGAAGCAAGATTCAGGTGTTCGACGGGTGGGCAAAGAAATTGCCGCCCTCTGCCTGTTGGCTCTCGCCCTGTTGTTTATTCTGAGTCTAGTAAGCTACGACAGCGGCGACCCCACTTTGCTTACCAGCTCCGGCAACCAGCAAGCGGTGCACAACAGCGTGGGTATTGTCGGAGCCAATCTGGCAGCTCTGCTCCTGGTGGCAGTGGGGATCAGCGCTTACTGGCTGCCATTGTTTCTAGTGCTGGCGGCCATAGGACTGCTGCGCAAACAACCATGGTCGCATCCCATACTTTTCACCGTAGGCAGCCTGCTTCTCATTATCGGTACCAGCGGTTTGGCGGCGCTCCATTGGCCAGTGTTGCGGCTCTGGCATGAGGTATTGCCAGGAAGCGGCGGCATGGTTGGCTTGCTGCTCAAGTCTTCTCTGCTCTATTATTTCAAACCGGCAGGCGCTTATCTTCTGTTGTGTTTTCTGGTGGCGGCATCCCTGCTCATGGTTACTTCTCTGTCTTTGAGGCGGCTGGGTCAGTTGTCGCTGGCCGCTCTCCAGGCTGCCACAAGCCTGTTGAGAACTGCCTCGAAAAGGCCTAGAGCACAGCGAAAGCGGCCACGAGCACCCAAGCGAGAACCCGCCATTGTCAAAGTAGAAGACAAGCCTAAACCTGTTGAACCACCGCAGCAGGAACAGTTCAACTTTATGGCCGAACAGGGCGAGTTCCGACTTCCCAGCATTGCCCTATTGGACAAGATTGACGAAGAAGCTGTAACACCGGACCACGGCAGCCTCTTGATGAACTCCAGGATACTGGAAAAGAAACTCTCAGACTTCGGTGTAGATGGCAAAGTAACGGAGGTCTGTCCGGGTCCGGTAATCACCATGTATGAATTCGAGCCAGCCCCCGGTGTGAAAATCAGCAAAATAGTGGGGCTCTCCGATGACCTGGCAATGGCCCTGCGGGCACCGAGCATCCGTGTCGTTGCCCCCATCCCGGGAAAAGGCACTCTCGGCATAGAGATCCCCAATCTGAGCAGGGTGCCGGTGAGCATTCGTGAGGTTGTGGTAAGCCGCGAATTCAGTGAAGCCAAAGGAAAACTGGTAATAGCCCTTGGCAAAGATATTACCGGCAACCCGGTGGTGACCAATCTGGCCAGGATGCCGCACTTGCTCATTGCCGGCGCCACTGGTACGGGCAAGAGTGTCTGTCTCAATGCCATCATAGTGAGTTTACTCTACAGGGCAACGCCTGACGATGTGCGGCTTCTTCTCATTGATCCAAAGAGGATCGAGCTTTCTTCATACGAGGGTATTCCCCACTTACTCCACCCGGTGGTTACTGATCCCAAGAAGGCAAACATTGCTCTCAAGTGGGCTGTGGGCGAAATGGAAAGGCGCTACGAACTGCTCAAGCTCAAAGGAGTGCGCAGTATCCAAAGATACAATCAGCTGGTGGAAAGGGAACAGCGGCGGCGCTACAAAGCCCTGGGGCGAGCGCTGCGCGACCAGCCCGATGAACAGGAGGCTGAAATACTTCCCTATCTGGTCCTCATTATTGATGAGCTCGCCGATCTCATGATGATTGCCTCGCGCGAGGTTGAAGAGTCCATCATTCGCCTGGCCCAGATGGCCCGAGCCGCCGGCATACACCTTATTCTTGCCACCCAACGTCCGTCGGTGGATGTGTTGACGGGAATAATCAAAGCAAATATACCGGCCAGGATTTCTTTCCAGGTTTCCTCTCGCACCGATTCGCGCACCATCCTGGATGCCAATGGCGCCGAATCACTCCTGGGGGCCGGCGATATGCTCTTGCTGCCTCCCGGAACTGCAAAACTGCAGCGTATCCACGGAGCCTATGTGTCTGAGCCCGAGGTGAGGAGGATTACTGACTTCTTGCGAAAACAACGGAAGCCTGACTACGATGATTCTATTCTGGAATATCGAGAAGATTATCAAAATGGACCAGAGGAAGAGGACCGTGATGAGAAATATGAAGAGGCAGTGCAGCTGGTTTTAAAAACCCGGCAGGCCTCCATCTCTATGATCCAGAGGCGTTTGCGAGTTGGCTACAACCGGGCCGCCCGCATGATCGAAATGATGGAGCGAGAAGGACTGGTATCCCCCCCAGACGGCAGTAAACCCCGCGAAGTCTTGCCACCGGGTTGATCTGCTTTGCCACAGCCTTGTTCTACGCATGGGATTCGACAAATGAAGTGTACAAAGAGCTCCACTTCAGCCAACTTTCTCTGGGGCATTGTTCTATGGCTGCTTTTCTTTTTGTTGCCCAGTGGGTCTGTAGCAGCCAGATCGGCCGCCGAAATCGTCGCTGCTGTTCAGAGCCGATACCAGAGCATTGCCTCCCTGCAAGCCGATTTTGTCCAGGAGACCAGATCGAGCGCCACCAGCCTGGGCACTACGGCACGAGGGCGATTCTATTTCATGAAGCCTCGGTCGATGCGCTGGCAATACCAGGAACCGGAACAGTGGTTTCTGGTGGTGGGTGACCATACCTGGCATTATGTTCCCGAAGACGGCTCCATCTATGAGCGCCTTATTCGTTCTCCTGTGCTGCTCAACTTCTTTTCCGGCTTCGACAAAGTGGCTGAGACCTTTCACATATCGCTGCTCCCTCAGGCAAGCAACGGCAACTACTATGTGCTGGAACTGCGGCCATCCAGAAAAGATCTTCCGGTATCGCTGGTGAAAACCTGGATCGACCCCAACTCCTACTTGATCATGCGGATACATACAGAGGACCATCTGGGAAACAACAATGATATGACTTTCAGCAACATCAAATTGAACAACCTCACCGACCCCTCTCTATTCACTCTGCGTATTCCCCCTGGAGTCCAACTTGTACACGAAGAAGCTGGACCTAGTCCAGAAAAGAAGGCCCTTCCCGACAACTGAGAATGTGCTGAACTATTTGTTGCACAACCTTGAATAGCTCCACATCAGCCGACAGCCCAGACTGCAGTGTTTACAGGACCAGGCCAGTTCAGTCCTCTTCAACTTGACAGTCTGTTCGCCAGGGCCTAGAATTGAAAGCAGATCGGCAACGTAGATTTTGTTGTACTCTCCTGACTCTGGCTGGTGGCAAACTCCTGATGCGTCTGCCTGAGAGAACCTGGATCTCCGAGTAGCTCCAGGCTGGTGTGTAGGAGTTTGCCATAGTCAGGACGGAAGGCAATTACGGATGGACACAGAAAAATTCTTGCAGAAGGTGGCTGAATGGCTTTCAGACCCCAAGCGGCGTGAGTTGCTGGGAAATATTTTCTACCTTGCCCTTCCCTTGCTCTTTATTCTATTCATACGCAAACGCAAGCGTCCTGCGGCAGGCAAACCAGAAGCAGCCGTATTGAAACCGAAGATTCGGCCCCTAGGAGAATCTGCCAGTTTCACCCCAGAAACTCTCAAGGAAACAATGGCCAGAGAACGGAAAAAAATTGATCGAGAATTGCAAGAACTATTTGGCCGCAAGGAGCGCCTCCTGAAGAAGGCAAGGGACGATCAGGCAGTCCGTAGTCGCAGCACGCAAAGGGTTCCTCCAAAACAACCCCCCAGAGCACAGGGGCAGGAATTATTCGGTGAAGAACTGCTCAGATTTCTTGGCCGGCGTAAATAACAAACATGAACTGATTAATTTGAACATCTTTCCCTGGAGCGGCCGAATGCCCGGCCACTCCATACCCTGAGCCACGGGCACAGAACCACAACAGCTGCTGACTCTCCTGGCCAGCGTCTGCGAAAGGGCCTCGAGCTCCTGCCAATCCGCCGACAAGTCCCCCCCAGGGACCAGAGCATCTCCGGATTCAACACTGGTTGACAATTTACTGTTTGCCTCTCTGGTAGCTGTGTACAGCCTTGGCGCCCCAGCCTGGTGCTCCAACCGGTAGACAATTACTGCCATAGCAGACTTTGCTCATTGCCGTCAAAACAGAAGCCTGGGGATCGAAAGAGACATACTGGCAATCTTCGGGTGGATGACAGCTTGAGGCAAAGATGCTGCTGGTACTATTTTGCCAGTCTGTCTAATGAAATATTGATTGGACATTCTTGAGGCCTTTTTTCAATGGGATGCCAGCATAACAGCGACGAACTCGGCAACTTGTTGGCAAGTTTTTTTAAATTGATTCAAAAAAAAGATATGTGTTAAACTACCACGGTTTTTAATTGTGAAGTGCGGCAGCAAGGTTCCTTGTTGTTTGCGGAGCGCAGATGAGAGTGAAATTCTGGGGAGTTCGCGGGTCTATCCCAGCTCCCATCCAACCACAAGATATCGAAGACAAGATTATCAGGGCATTGGTGGGCGCCAAAGATATGTCGCTGTCGAGCCACGAGGAAGTGGTCCGCTATGTGCAGAATCTGCCCTACCTCCAGCGCAGCACCACCGGAGGCAACACCTCCTGTGTGGAGGTAACAGGGGATCATTCGGAAATTATCCTCGATGCCGGCTCCGGCATCCGCCAGCTGGGAATGGAGCTGATGCGAGGCCCCTGCGGTCAAGGCAGAGGAGTCATTCACCTGCTCATGAGCCATACCCACTGGGACCATATTATGGGATTTCCCTTTTTTATGCCTGCTTATATCCCGGGTAATCGGATTATTATTTATGCTCGCCATCCTCAAATCGAAGAACGCTTCCGCAACCAACACCACCCCAACCATTTCCCGGTGGCTCTAGAAACCATGTCAGCACACATTGAGTTCGTTTCCTTGAAAAGCGACTCTCTGTTCACCAATGGCGAGTTTAACATCTCCACCATAGCTCTGCGGCATCCAGGCGGCTCGTACGCCTACAAGATCGAAAAAGATGGACGTGCTTTCATCTATGCCACTGACGGGGAATACAAGGATTTGTCCGAAGCAAAACTGCAGCGGTACCTAGAATTCTTTGCCAAGGGCCAGGCACTCGTATTTGATGCCCAGTTTACCCTGGAAGATGCCACGGAAAAGGAAGGCTGGGGACACAGTTCTTCATTTGTCGGTGTTGATATCGCTTTGCGGGCGGCTATAAAAGAGCTGATCCTTTTTCATCACGAACCCTCGTATAATGATGACAAACTGCAGGAGATCTATGACAAGACGCTCCATTACTATCAAAAGGTTCGCCAGGGTCGTACCCTGAACATCATCATGGCCAGAGAGGGCCTGGAGCTAACGATTTAACACGATGGGAGCAGCCATCCATAGCAGTCTCCCCAGTGTTGCTGCTTTGAAGCGCTGCAGCTGCAACGGGATCCCCTTTTATCGGTTTCGTCAACTCGCCGAGTGTGAAGCCGCAGGCCACGCCATTTTTACCAGGCTGGGTGGCGTTAGCCCTCCCCCATTTGATTCTCTGAACGTTGGCTACAACACTGGTGACAAGGCGGCCAATGTCCGGCAGAATCTGGCTAGAATCACCATGGTTACCGGGAGCTCCAGACTCCTTTTTTCTCGCCAGGTCCACGGCAGCAACATAATGATCGTCAATATGAGCCCTCAGATCGATCCCGAGCTGCCTTCTCCCTACCATGGTTATGACGGCTTCATTTGCCCTCTGCCGAATGTGGTTCTGCTGGTGAAAATAGCTGACTGCCAGGCTGTCTTGCTTTTCGATCGACAACAGCGCGTGGCGGCGCTGCTGCATGTTGGCTGGCGCGGCAACGTGGACAACATTGCTGCCAAAGCAGTCCATTTGATGGTACATCATTATCACAGCCGGCCGCAGGAGATTCTGGCGGCTATCGGCCCTTCTCTGGGACCTTGTTGTGCCGAATTTCGCCAGTGGCGAGACTATTTTCCAGGGCACTTCAGGGAGTTCGAGACAGAAGAAAACCACTTCGACCTCTGGGCCCTGAGCCGTCAGCAGTTGCTGGATGCTGGTCTGGTGGCCGAACATATTGAAATCGCCGGCCTCTGTACAAAGTGTCATACTGACATCTTCTTCTCCTACCGGGGCGAGGGAGAAACCGGCCGTTTTGCTGCTGCCTTGTGGACATGCGGTTAGCCGAATTGTGGCATGGCTGCTGCTTGCAAGGCAGCCAGAAGGATGAGCGTTCATTGCTCCTGAAAAACGCACCAGTACTTTTCAATGAGCAGGTGGCAGCGAATCTGTATCATGTGGGATTCGAGTGCCCTGACATTGCCCGCCGTGTTCAGCCCGGTCAGTTTCTCATGATCCGGGTGGCCAGGGAATTCGACCCTTTGTTGCGGCGGCCGTTTGCTGTGCATCGACTCGAATCCGCCTGCATTGAAATTCTCTACCGCGTTGTAGGCCGTGGCACCTCAATTCTTGCCGGGCTTACGCCTGGAGACAGTATCAACATTCTAGGGCCGCTGGGACGCGGCTTCCGCCTCCCATCCGGCGGAGGTCCCATTCTTCTTGTGGCCGGCGGCATAGGCATAGCTCCCCTGCCCTTTCTCGCAGAGATTCTGCTAGCTGCCGGGAACACCGGGCCGCATTATCTCTTGTTCGGAGCAGGCAAGGCTGAAGAACTCGTATGCGTGGACCACCTGGAGGATCTGGGATTTGTCACTACTGTGGTCACTGAAGACGGCAGTTCGGGAGAGAAGGGTCTGGTGACTGATCATCTGGAGAGATGGCTCGATGGACAGCAGCAGCTGCCCGTATTGATTTACTCCTGCGGACCCTATGCCATGCAAAGAAAAGTGGCGCACTGCGCCCTTCGCTTCGGCATACCCTGCCAGCTGTCTATGGAGGCCCTGATGGCCTGCGGCGTAGGTGCTTGTTTGGGCTGTTCTCTCCGCTGCAAACCACCTGCGTCTGAAACTGAACCTTACTATGCCAATGTCTGTCAACATGGTCCTGTATTCACAGCAGAAGAGATTATCTGGGAGCAATGTTGACAAGAAGCTGCAACTCTGACGTCTCTGGCTCACCATGGTAGTTATCGGCTATGGCTGGGTGGAGCGCAAGCAAGAATCAGCAGCAGAGGAGTATGTAGGTGACTGGCCCCACCTCTGAGACGAAGCCGCAATATTCGCCCTTGAACCGGCAGGGGTTGGCAGTACAACTGGGCCCTTTGCAGTTGAAAAATCCTGTCATGGTGGCCTCGGGCACTTTCGGCTATGGTCAGGAATATGTCGATATGGTCCGGCCAGACCTTCTGGGAGCGCTTGTGGTCAAGGGCATCTCCCTGGAACCACGCCCGGGCAATCCACCGCCGAGAATCTGGGAAACCTATGGTGGTATGCTCAATGCCATCGGCCTGCAAAATGTGGGGGCTCGGGTCTTTGTCGAGGAGAAGCTCCCCTGGTTGAAGACTTTTGCAGTGCCTGTGATCGTCAACATCTTTGGCAACACCCTCGAGGAGTACAGAAGCCTGGCAGCAATGCTGGACGGCTGCCCGGGCATCGCCGCACTGGAAATCAACATCTCCTGTCCCAACGTCAAGGCGGGCGGCATGGTCTTTGGCACCGACCCCCACATGGTATCCCAGGTTGTGGCTATGGTAAGGTCAGCAACTGCCCTGCCTATCATTACCAAACTCACCCCAAATGTCACTGATATCACAGTTACTGCCCGGGCTGCAGAGCAGGCTGGCTCAGACGCCCTGTCTTTGATAAACACCATCTCCGGCATGGCCGTGAATGTGGAGACCAGGAGACCGAGGTTGGCTAATGTGGTGGGCGGCCTGTCCGGGCCGGCAATAAAACCAATAGCTCTCAGACTGGTCTGGCAGGTAGTGCAAGCGGTCAGCATTCCTGTGATAGGTCTCGGCGGCATCTCGTCCACCGAGGATGCTCTCGAGTTTCTCATTGCTGGCGCCCGGGCCATTCAGGTGGGTACAGCAAACTTCGTCAATCCCCGCATCACCCTCGAGATTATTGAGGGATTGCAGACCTATCTCCAGCGGCATGGTTTCAGTCACATCAATGAAGTAATCGGTTCACTGCAACTCTCTGAGTCCAGCACAGACTAGCCAGCTCTCCTTTTCTCCCGCAACCGACGAATATCGCCAACCCTGATGGTAAAACGAGTGGCATCCAGATATTCCAGCAGAGGGATGGTGTACTTCCTGCTCGTCTCGGTAAGCTTCTTGAACTGCGGTGTGGTAATTTCTGCGTGACTCTCGAAAAATTGCAACAATCTTGTCTTGAGATCCTTTAATGGTTCATGGTGAAAAAACATATCATTTTTTATCTTTACCAGAATACCCTGTTCGAGCATCCAGGCAAGAACCTGGGAGGCCTGTTCGACCGGCACTCCCAGTCTCTCTGTTACCTCACGAAAAAAAGGCGGCTGCAAACCAGCCTGACGATAGATATCTTCAATTTTTCCCCGGATATCTTCTTGATCTTTGCCCAGGGAAACCTGATGGGAGCTGAGACGGACCACCTCTTTTTCCTGCACTATCTCTCCCCGGCTGACCAGTCTCTGGATGAGCTCATTGAAAAGCTTGGCATCCACGCCTTTTGGCATGCGAGCAAACAACTCTTCTTTGTTCATACCCGACCGCAAGGGTTCTCTCTTATGAAAACGGTGGAGCTGCTCTTCGAGAAACTGCTTCAATTTGGCCATCACCCTACTGCCCACAACCCGGCGTGCATCTCGATCAAACTGAATTGCTTCCCCTTTGCTGAGAAGCTGCTGCAATGCCTGGTCAAACTCCTTGCGTGGCAGGTTGGTCCTGATGTTGAGCTCCTGCAGCCTGATCCCCTTGTAGCCGGCCTCCTCGAGGTGAAGTCTGAGCATCTTCACGGCGTCTGCCGACTCCAGGGTTTCCAGGGCTTTCAATGTGGCTGGCACCAACCTTTTGCGTTTGACTGGAGCCGGATGTAAGATTTGCCCTCCCCCTATGGTCCTCACTGGGGAATAACTCCGCACTACGAAGCGATCTCCTCTCCGCACTGCCACTGGTTCGTCGAAGCGCATCTGGGCGAAGCCACTGGCTCCGGGAGCCAGCTGTTCATTGTCGAGCAAGATGCAGGTAGCGATCATCTCGCTGGTGCCGGTATGGAAACGCACCTTGGCTCTGTTTTTGAGAACACGCGGGGCGCTCTCCAGATGCTGTAAACGAACGTCAACCATATACGAAGGTATCAGGCTGTCTGGAGTAGCCAGTACGTCCCCACGGCGGACAACAGCCTTTTCTACTCCCTGGAGATTGATGGCAGTTCGTTGGCCACTCACAGCCTCACTAACTTCCTGATTGTGAACCTGAAGTCCCCGTACCTTGGTCTGCAAGCCTTGAGGATAAAGAAGGAGGGTGTCCCCGGTCCTGACCTTGCCCGACACCGCCGTGCCTGTCACCACCGTACCAAATCCTCTCATGGTAAAGACACGATCCACTGCCAGTCTGAAGTCCCCGCCGCTGGAGCGTGCCTCCACTTTCTCACAGAGCTCCTGCAGCTCTTCCACCAGCTGGCTGAGACCTTGGCCGGTGACCGCTGACACAGGTACAATGGCTGCTGAGGCAAGAAATGTTCCCTGCAGAAAATCTCGCAGATCTTCCTGCACGAGTTCCAGCCAATCCGGGTCGTCAACCAGATCGATCTTGGTCAAGATCACCAGGCCCTGCTTCACCTTCAGCAGTTCACAGATCTCTAGATGCTCCCTGGTTTGCGGCATCACACCTTCATCAGCAGCCACCACCAGGGCAACCAGGTCAAGGCCTGTGGCCCCAGCCACCATATGCTTGACGAACTTTTCGTGCCCGGGAACGTCAACGATGCCGATAATCTGCTCGTTGGGAAGTCTCAGATGGGCGAAGCCAAGTTCAATAGTGATGCCCCGCTCTTTTTCCTCTTTCAAGCGGTCTGTATCTATGCCTGTAAGAGCTTTGATCAAAGTGGTTTTGCCGTGATCAATATGTCCAGCAGTGCCAAGAATAATCTGTTTCATCTATTTGTTCCTCTGGTGTAAAAAGCCCTCGTTGCTGCGGCTAAGACCCCTCTCCTTTGCCAAGATCCTGGATCATATAAGTAAAAAGTCCAACAGAGAAAAGCTTCCCGGCTTCAGAACGCAGCTCCACTTGACAGAGAGCGATCTGGCGCCCGCGATGAACAACCTGCCCCTGGGAGATTATCATGCCAGCAGTGGCCGGACGGAGAAAGTTTAGCTTGAATTCAATGGTGGGGATAACAACCCGCAGAGGATCTGCAAGAACTGAATAGAGAGACATACCCCCTGTTACATCAGCAAGAACCGCCAGGACCCCACCCTGAACTACCCCCATGGAGTTCTCGATTTCCTTCCTGTACGGCAGGGCAAGGGTGGCAGTGCCAGGCCGCACAGCTATCATCTCGATGCCCATGAAGGATATAATGGGATTCCGCCTCAGCCTTTCAGAGATTCCCAGACGCTGCTTTTCCGTGATCTGCAACTGTTCTCCCTCTAGCCTGGCAACTTCGCGGCACACATCAGTTCATTGGCTGATCTCGCCGGATTTTCTTCTAGCTCGAGCACTGCACTCCGGATTAGGCTATTGCAAGGGTCCTCCCTTATTCTTCTGCACGTTACAACTCGCCCCTCTGTATCATCCGGGTAATCATTCTAATACGTTTGCGATCCGTATCTCGGCAACCCTTATAACTAAAACCGAAGTCGAGCCCCAGCACCACGAAGTCTTTTTCCCTGCAAAGAAAATCCACGCACACATCTGAAAGTCGAGCTGCTCTGGCAATGGCGCCGGCTGTTTCTATGGCGAACTCCGGAAGTTCAGCCAAACTCAAAGAGGTTCTCTGAACCGGAACTGCTTGTCTGCCCTCAAAATGAACACCTTCTCTATAACCGCATATCACTCGGTAATTGAAGACCTTGATTGCCAACTTCCATTGATACTCGACAAATTCTTGTATATATGCTGGATTATACCGGCTATTATAGGCCGCCAGATCCCTATGATCCTGTACGAGAAATACCTCATTGCGTCTGTTGCTTCCCACAACAGGGCTCTTGGCCACCAGAGGAAAACTGAAATCACTCGAAATGCAACTCTTCTGTTTGTGTCCATAATAGACACGCGTGCGAGGCCGAGGAATGTCCAATAATGTCAATAGAGCTGTTTGTTTCTGTCTGTCACCTAGCAATCTATAGCAAGAGAGAGTCGGAAACATCTCCTTCCTCATGGCGGCAAATATATCAATAAAATGGAGCGCAGGATAGAAGATTATATCGGCTCTGTGGATCAGGTCCAGCTCCTCTTCGCTATAGTCCGACAGCAGAGCCCTCGTTCCCAGGGTAACTATAGCGGCAATCCCCAGCACCTCTTTCTCGATGGCAATGCGCAAACGCTTCAAGAGAGTAGTTCCTCTCGCCTTTTTTGCTTCCGTTTTCCTGGGCCTGCCACTTTGTGAGCACCGCCTCTAGCAGAGCCGGGGGCGGTTCCCGCTAATCTGTCATCTTTAGGTGGGAGTGGTCGTGATGCAGAGTGTGGAAAGGGTACCAGGCTTGCCTCTTTCAGCACAGCAAGTCCTGCGTGCCATTTAGGTTGGCAGTAAATGTGCAGCAACGCTGGCTCAGCCCTCACCGTTTTTCCTGGCACCGGTCAACTCATCTGAAGAGGCACCAGGTCTTGGCAGCCGCAACCCATAAGCATAGCTTCTCATCCGGAAAAAATTATCCAGGATGCCGATCTTGTTGTCCACATAGTCATAGACCCGGGGTAAAGGTTGACCATTTCGGCGACTGAGAACTTGCTGCAAGCGCTCGGTGATCTTTCCCTGAAAACTGAGGGGAGTGGTCAGGAACAGCGCTGCAAAACGCCCCTCGGGAGCAGTTTCCTGCAAGAGGTGACGGGTGGCCAACACAACTCTGGTGTTTTGTGCAGCCAGGGCCTCTGCTAATTGATCTTTACCATCCTGAGCACAAAATGCATCAAATGAAAGACTGGGGATACCTCGCTCTGCAAGGATCTTCGCGAGAACTTCGCCCTGTTTTTCTTCCTCGGTAAGCACCAGGAGAAGATCCTCCCCCTCCCTGCGCAACTCATTTTCCACATCCTCAGCAATGAGCCTGTTTCTTTCGGGATCAGTGGCCAGGGCGTCCATCATGGATGAATAATCCTCTTTTTGCTCGTACGGATAGCTGAAGCCTGTTTCGCGCACGACCACATCCACATGAAAAATTGCCCGGCTCTCTGTAGCCTTACGGCTGTCAATCTGATGGAGAATGTCACCCAGGTAAAAATAGATCAGTCTGGACAGACGGTCCCTTCTGTGAACCGTGCCTGCAAGTCCCATGAGATACCTGCAGTCGAAATTACTCACAACCTGAGTAAAGGTGCGGGAAGGCGTACGATGGCACTCGTCCACCACCAGAAAGCCTACCTGCTGGCGTACTTCCCGCACTCGTCTGTAGAGTGCACTCACATGAGCCACGGTGACGCGCGGGCCTACGTCGAATCTTCCCCCGCCGATTATCCCCACTTCTTCGGGCGGTACATTGAGAAAACGAACGAGTTTTTCTTTCCAATGGTCCAGCAAAGTGACGTTCGGCACCAGGATCATTGTGGGCTGCGAGCGATAACTTATTGTGTAAAGAGCAATAACCGTCTTGCCGCTCTTGGCGTCGCCTACTAGAGTGCCGTGATCCCTCGCGAGCATAGCTTTGAACGCTTTTTGCTGATAATCCTTTAAAATCCCATGAAATTCAAACTTTACTGGCTCGAGAGTGCGCTGTCTGTCCACCAGTCGATATTTCACATTGAAGCGATCGCAGAGCTCTAGCAACTGATGCAAGAATCCACGCGGCAGAAAGTAGTGCCTCCTGTGTTCATAGAGGCACTTGATCTGAGGCGGCACGTTGCCCAACCACTCCCCCCGGCTCTGACGAAATTCATATTCCGGGTTGGTAAACACCAGCCGCTCCATCAACTTGCGTGATATCATGGGCGGCAGCATAGCGCTGGGTATTTTTATGCGCTCAGAGACTATAATATTGACTGTCTTTTGCATAGGCTCACAGCAATCTCAGCTGCTCCATTCTTGTATCTTCTAATACCTTCTTGGCCGGAATCCCGGCCTTATCGGTGTCCTCAAGCATGCCATGGTCTGGTTGCCATAACAACAGACCTTTAAAGTGACCTGAGGTGCTTCCTCGAATCTCACATCTTGCTATGAGGTGCCGCCTGCCGTTTATTCGTCAATGATGTGGCCATAGCAGCATAGATCGATCCCCGGAGAAACAACCACCTCTGTTGTTTCGGAATCCTCTACCGGCGGCAAATTCGTGAATTCAGTCGTGTGGCTACTAATACCTCTGTTGGCCACTGTTCATTGCAAAACGCAGGCCACTTTATTTTATTTTACCCTATTGCCGACAGACCGTCCTCATGAAACAAGTGCATCCAGGTTGAAGTAAAACTTCGCCTCTTGCGAACCTCAGAACTTTAGATTTTTGAGTACATTAGCCGTGTGGCGAATAATCCGAAGGGTAAGATGCGGTCTCGTCAGCACGATCCTGCAGGGAATTATGGCACCGTAACATTGAAAATTCAAGGACAAAAAAACCCAGTCCTTCACCTTTTCGCTGCGGACAACTGTCAGGCGCCTCGAGATATCAAAAAAATTGTTGGTCTTTGCCTGCAAACCTACTAGAATTCCAGCGGACATGGAGGCTGTGATGCTGCAAAGATGGTCTATGGGAAAATGGAGCAGATACTGATGATGAAAGGAGTTCAGTGATATGAAGGACGTGCCGCCAGCAGTTGAGCGTTTGAAAGAACTGGCCGAAAATTACCGGCAGATCCACCAGGCTCTGCAGAAAAGATACAGTGAAGTCGAATCCACAGACGATTTTGTGGCCGAATTGAGATACAGGGAGGCGTCGTTGTTGGACCGTTTTCGTACATTACAACAACAGTTGATTGCTTCGTTGCAAGGGGAGGACCTGGAACAGCTGCTCGACCTTTCCCGGATATTCGATGAAATCCGCGTCATCAACCTCTTTACCATACAGGCCCTCACCCATGCTGACAGGGAGCCACCGGGGACAACTTCCCAGGTGCAGCCATAGCCTCACCGCCAGATCCGGGTGGCGAAGACATAGACGTTCAATTCTTGAGCACCAGAAAATAGAGACTGCCTTCGTGTTTCATGTGACCAGCGGCAATCCGACTCAGTGGACCGTTGCCCCAAAAGAGGTCGACCCTGCCCGGGCCTTTTATAGCGCCGCCCGTGTCCTGGTTTAGTACAAAACGCTCCAGCACTGCCCACTGCCCGATAACCCCATCTGGCGAAAAAAGCGGTTTGCTGGTTTTTATAAACCCCAGTGCACCTCGAGGAAACAGAGAGAAGTCGGTGGCAATCGAGCGCCCTCCGGTGATGGGCACTCCCAGGCTGCCCAGAGGACCTTGTTCTGCCTGCTGAAAAAACACGTAACTGGGATTGTAGTTCAGGATTTCGTCCATTTGTTCTGGATGTTCAGAGAGATAACGGCGTATGGCCTGCATAGACATGGCCTCTTTGGGCACCAGCTGTTTTTCGATCAATAGTTTGCCTATACTGCGGTATGGCTGGCCATTGCTGGCGGCATAATTCAATCTGATGAAGCTGCCATCGAGCAATCTGACTCGCCCGGATCCCTGGATTTGCAGGAAAAACCTTGAGACAGGGTCTGCAACCCAGACAATCTCGAGATCCCTGCCGGCAAGAATTCCTTCGCCGTCAATTTCCTGCCTGCTGTAATAAGGCAAGACTTGATTCTGGGCACAACGTCCCACGAGCTGTATTCCCTGATATTCCCTGCGAAAACGTCCCAGGTCAATGCGGACAAGATCAGCAGGAACGGTATAGATCGGGTAGCGATAGTGATCATCGCAGTTCAGACTTCCCTGGATCGTAGGTTCATAGTATCCGGTGAAGAGCACCCTGTGCTCTGCGCCGCTTCCTGTGGCGCGGTAAGCTTGAAAGTATTTTCGGATCTCTCTTGCCAGTGTCTCCGCTGAATCCGTCTTGTCGAGCAGCATGAGAAATGTCTCCAAAGAACGGTGCATTCTCTGCAGACTCACAGAGTCAGGGCCAAATCTGAAAACGCTGTCCGTCGGCAATCGTGAAAGGTAATCCAGGCTCCTCCTGATGGCCTTTCTCAGAGAGGTATGGTCTAGGTCATCATTTTCAAACTGCAAACCGCCGATTGGAACTCTTTCCAGGGCTTCTACAGGCCTGAACTCCACCCTTGCCTGGCGGCGGACGCAGGTCGTCACTGACAGCAAAACAAAGATAAAGCATATGCCAAGGGCCAAATTGCGCCGTACCATATCAGACTCCTGTTGCAGCCCGAAGGCAAGCAAAGGCAGAGGAACAACATGGTCCCCTGACCAGTTACGAATTATCTCTGGC
>JAFDGZ010000008.1 GCA_019309045.1 Deltaproteobacteria bacterium
GGCCTCGATATCCCGAAGACTTTCTCTGTAGGTCAACTGAGCGAAAGCCATGCATAGATATTGGTCCCGACAGGAGAAACGTTGCACTTTGTAGTGTCCGCGATATCGCTGGACACACCGTCGAAAGGTATGCATGGGCAGGTGATCGATGATCTGGGAGAAAATGATTTTGCCTGTATACATCAGCGGCTCCTCCTTTAAAAGATAAAGGAGGATAGCTGATTCGAGTTTTTCGATTCAAGTCGGTGACAGGCATAAACAAGGCTTTTGTATATTTATAACAATAGGTTACAGCATTTTAACAGGCAAACAACCGGACACTAGTGGGTATTAATTAAAACTTCACAATAGTCAAGCCAAATCGGTTAGTGCAGTTGATCTGAAATCCCTGTGGAGCAGCTGCCAACTTGTGAGCCCCTGGTCTGCCTGGGCAACAAGTCCCCTCCGGAAAAACTCCCGCCAAGCAGCCCCTTGATCATGCAGCCCCGGGATACTATCATGGGGCAGAGAATGGTTGGCCGGCAGAGTGCTGCAGACGTTTTGCAGCGGTGGCAGGAGGAGTTATTATGGCCGAGATAAAGAGCACCCTTGAGCTGGTCATGGAACGAACCAAGCATCTGAAGCTCTCGGAAGAAGAAAAGGCTGAGGTGCAGATGCAAGAGGCCCTGGCAAAGGTGCAGGGCCTTGTGCGGCAGCTTCAAGACGACACAGCCACTGTTGCGGATGTGTGCGCCCAGATCGAGGCCCTGCCTCAACATTTGCAAGCGCGCCTCAAGCGACAGATTGCCAGGCAGGTGTGCGACGCTCTGAGCCCCGACCAGCAAAGCGAAGTGCTTGTCAACCTCCTGGAGACATTGCTGGAGCCCTCCTGGGAAGCTCCTTTCAGCCGGTTCAGGAAATGCTGGTCCGAGTACAACCGCCTTCGCGAGGCTGAGAAGGAAAAGGTCACAAACAGCATTGTCGCCAGGCTGGCAGCTGCTGGTATACAGGGTTCGGCAGTGGTTCCCAAGGTGGAAGACGATCCTGCCTGGAGGGAGCAGCTAGAAAATCTGTGGCAACCGTGCGAGCAGCACCTGGCAGCCCTGCGTCAGGCATTGCTTTGAGATCCTCTGGAAAAATCTCCTGCAAATACCAGCCTACAGCATACTGAAGAACATACTGCGAACCAGGTAGAAGTTTTCTTTGACGGCTGCCTTGCCCTGGACAGGAGGGCCATGGCCGGGCAAGAGCAGTTCCACATCCAGTTCAGCCAGACGATCAATGGACTGCTGCAGCAAGGCGCCATTGCCTCCGGGAAGATCCGTGCGGCCGAGGCTTCTGTCGAAAATCACATCGCCTGAAAAGAGAATCTTGCGCTCCTGCCAGTACAGGCAGATGCTGCCGGGGGCGTGCCCAGGAGTATGGATTACCTGCAGGGTATGGTTGCCCAAGCGCAGCTCGCCCTCCACCAGGTGCAAGTCGACGCGGTACTCTGGCAAGGCAAGCCCCATGGCGCGGAAGAGCTCCCTGCCCTGCTCCTCGATGAAGTGCTCAGCCTCAGGATGGAGCGCCACCAGGGTATCGCTATCGAGAAAATCCTCCACAGCTTCGAAATGGTCCGGATGTGGGTGCGTTGCAATGATGAGCTGGATGTCAGCCCGAGAGAAGCCATCCTCAGCCAGGGCTTTCTCGAGCTGGGGAAAGAGGTGGTGGTGGCCCGGGTCGATGAGGGTTACCACTTCACCGGCAATGAGATAGCTGTTGCAGTTGTTCTCAACCATACTTTCCCAGGGATAGTTATAGAGATCTTCTTGTAGCTGCATTGGTCGCTTGCTCCTTACTGGTTCTCGCTGGTGCTGCTGCCAGAGAAATCCAGGAAACACTGCTCAACAGGTTCTGTCAGAGAAAGTGTAACCTTCATAACATCTCCTTCCAGAGAAGTATTCATCAGGTAGCCCATCTTCTGAAAAACTGCCAGGGCCTGGCGATTTCCAGGGTCGAGGTAGGTGACAAAACCTTCGATATGTTTGCTCTTTGCTATATTGATCAGCTGTTGCAGGAGCAGGCTGGCCACCCCCTTTCCCTGCCATTGTTGGCGCACAGCAAAGTCCACTTCAGCCATATTGGTTTCCTCATCCAGGAGATAACGACCCACAGCAACCACTGTTTCGGCAGCCAGTTCGCCGGTCACAGCTACCAGGCACATTTCTCGGTGATAGTCTATCTGCAGAAGCGCCCGTAGATCAGGACGAGGAAAAACCTTCATGGCGGAAAGAAAGCGAATAAAAGGCTTCTCTTGCGGCAGGGCATAGAAGAATTCCTGCAGGGCGCGCTCGTCAGTGAGTCGCACCGGCCGGAGGCGAATTTCCTCTCCTCCAGCAAGCACCTGCCGCAGCTGCCAGGTTTCAGGATATGGCTGTGGGGCACCTTTTGGCGGCTGCAGGTGCCGGTAAATGTAGTGAAGCCTCTGGGCAGCGCGAAACAGCTGCTCTCTAAACTTGGGATGGGCCAGTTCTATCAGGGCCAGAGCACGCTCCCGGATACTCTTGCCGTGGAGATTCACCGCACCGTATTCAGTGACAATGTAATGGACACCACCGCGAGTGTTGATTACCCCGGCTCCCTCACTGAGATGAGGCACGATTCTAGACTCTTCTTCGTCCAGAGTCGTGGATGGCAGCACTATAATACTTTTGCCATTCTTGGACAGCAGTGCCCCTCTGATGAAGTCCACGGCCCCGCCCACTCCACTGTATATGGTGTGGCCAACGGAGTCGGCGCATACCTGGCCGCTGAGATCCACCTGCAGAGCAGAGTTGATGCAGACCATATTGTCGTTCTTGCTGATGACGAAATAGTCATTGGTATACTCTGCGGGGTAAAAGGCCACCATGGGGTTGTCCTCCACAAAGTCATAAAGTCTTCTGGACCCCATACAGAAACTGGCCACGACTTTCTTGGGATGCAGGGTTTTTTTCCTGTTGGTAATGGCGCCCTTTTCAATGAGGTAGAGAAAGGCGTCTGTGAGCATGTCAGTGTGCACACCCAGATCTTTTTTGTCAGCAAGGGAGTAGAGCGCTGCATTGGCCACGCTGCCAACGCCAGCTCTGATGGTTGAGCCGTCATCAATGAGCTCGGCCACCTCCCTGCCTATTTCGTAGGCGGTGTCATTCATCAGGGGCGGCGGCATCTCCAACAATTCTTCCCTGTGTTCCACCACCGCATCGATCTGATCTATATGGATATAGGCATCGCCGTGGACTCTGGGCATTCTCGGATTGATCTGGGCAATGACGATTCTGGCCTCCTCGGCCGCGGCTTTGACAATATCCACGGAAATACCATAAGAACAATAGCCGTGAGGATCCGGGGGAGATACCTGGATGAGGGCAACGTCTATTGGACTGTGACCACTGCGGAACAGCTGCGGCACATCGTAGAGATAGATGGGCGTATAGTCGGCTCGCCCTTCGGCAACCGCCTGCCGCGAACCGGAAGCCACGAAGAAAGATTTCAGGCGGCATTTGTCTCGAAAGGCTTCCTCAGTAAAAGATGCCTTGCCGAGTGAGAGCAGATGGAGTATTTCCAGATCAGCCAGCTGCACCACCATGCGTTCCAGGGCCCGCACCAGATGCTGGGGCTCGCCGCAGCCAGAGCCGATAAACACTCTGTTGCCCCGGCGAATGCGGGCCATAGCTCTTTCTGCACTGGTCTTCTTCTTCTGATAATCGGCAGAGAGGACAGCAGCATGGTCACCCCCAGGAGAAGCGTTTTTGCTGAGACTCGTTTGCGGACCACTTTTCATCACTATATCTCCCAGCGGCTACCGGGTGGTATTCACAGCAGCATCAGGTTTCCTCTGGTTTCTCGGCAGAGTTGTGCGGCAGCAGCAGCCAGAGGCAAAGCGCTGCCAGAATCATAGCAAGGCAGAGAAGCTGCCCCATTGAAAGAAAACCGAAAAAGAGACCGAGCTGCGGGTCTGGCTCTCGAAAAAACTCGGCCAGGAAGCGCAGGATGCCGTAGCCAGCGAGAAAGAGACATACCATGCCCCCAGACCACCTGAGGCGATTTTTCAGCAGCCAGAGAAGTGCGAACAACACCACCCCTTCCAGAAAAGCTTCATACAGCTGAGAGGGGTGCCGGGGCAGGGGTCCTCCCTCAGGAAATAGCATGGCCCAGGGCACCGAACTGGGACGGCCGAAGAGTTCACCATTGATGAAGTTTCCCAGCCGTCCCAGGCCGAGGCCAATAGGGGCGGTGATTATTACCACATCTGCAACCTCCAGCATGGGAAGGCCGGCGCGGCGGCAGAAAAGAATCCCGGCAAGCACAGCGCCTAACAACCCCCCATGAAAAGACATGCCGCCGTGCCAGATGGCGATAATCTCCAGAGGGTGCTCCACATAGAAGGCATAATCGTGAAACTGGTAAAAGAGCACGTAGCCGAGGCGGGCCCCAACCACCAGACCGACAGCCAGATAAAACATGAAATCTTGCAGGCGCGAGCCATGGAGACCAAGTTTGCGGGCTCTCTCCATCCTCTGAATCAGCAGGTAGGATGCCAGGAAGCCCAGCACATACATGAGGCCGTACCAGCGCAGCTTGATGGGACCGATCTCGATAATGTTGGGATTGATCTTTGGATAGGCCAGCATGGGCAGTCAGTCTCCACTGCACAATGACCAGCCAGCAAGCTGGCTGTTGGGATTGTGCCCCAGCGGTCAACCTTATTGTCCTCGGACAGTAACATGCAGTATCATAAGGAGATCTGAGCGTCAACCAATGAGGCACATCGCCACCAGGAGGTTTGCGGGGCGGCTGTCAGTGGAGCTGCTGCCCGGAAAAATATCTAGCAGGCCGCGGACACTCCTGGTTGCCACAGAGGAGAAAAGGTTATGGCACCACTCGATCGTCAGCGAATAGAAGTGCTGCTGCACCACTGGCAGCACCACAATGAGGAACATGCCGATTCATTCGACAAGTATGCCCGGCAACTGCGGGAACAGGGCTGGGAGAAGATCGCCGCCTATCTGGAAGAAGCCAGCCAGCTGAGTCGACAGACTGGCGAGCTGTTGAGGCGGGCACTCGCCGACCTTAGCTGAGTTACCCAAGAGAACTGGAAAGGAGGCTGTTGATGCCCAGTATTGTATCTGTTGTGGGCAAGTCTAAAGTTGGCAAGACAACCTTTATCGAGAAACTCGTGCCCGAGCTGCAGCGACGAGGATATCGGCTGGGTACTATCAAGCACGATGCCCACGATCACGCCGACATTGATCATCCGGGAAAAGACAGTTGGCGGCACCGCCAGGCAGGCGCCCAGACCGTGGCCCTCAGTTCACCTTCCAGAATCGCCCTCATCAAAGAGGTGCCGGAAGAACTGGATCTGGACAGCATCGTTGCCATGTATTTCCAGGATGAAGATCTGGTGCTCACCGAAGGCTACAAGGGGAGCAACAAGGCAAAGATCGAGATCTTCCGCAGTGAAGTGCATGAAGAGCTGCTCTGCACCCCGGCAGATAGACTGCTAGCTGTGGTGAGCGATGTGTCACTGCCTGTGGAGGTGCCCTGCTTCGACCTGGAAGATGTGGCAGGAGTAGCGTCCTTGCTGGAAGAGCGCTTTCTGCGTGCCGCCTCTGATACAACCATGATCGTCCGGCTGGACGGCAAAAGGCTTCCCATGAAATCTTTTGTCAGGGACTTTGTGGTGGGCGGCATTACTGGCATGCTTTCAGCACTGCGAGGCTACAGAACTCCCAGCAGGATAGACATAGCTATTCGCTTGCCGAAGCAACAGAGAGAATCCACATGATCGGAGTCGTCCTAGCAGGCGGCAAGAGCCGCCGTTTCGGCAGAAACAAGGCCCTGGAACTGTTCCAGGGGGAACGGCTCATAGAGCGCCAGGTCAGAACCCTCGGGCGGATATTTTCTGAAGTGATAATCGTCAGCAACACTCCGGAAGTCTATGTGGACCTCCAGGTGACCTTGTTGCGAGACATCATCCCTGAACAGGGGCCTCTGGGGGGCATATATACCGGGCTGCTCTATGCTCGGGACAGGGGTATTTTCGTGGCCGGCTGCGATATGCCCTTTCTGCAGGCCGCCCTCATAGGTAAAATGGTGGAACTGGCTGCCAACTACGACGTGGTCATTCCAGAAAAGGAAGGCCGCCTGGAGCCCCTGCATGCAGCCTATTCGAGCCGCTGTCTGCCTCACATCGAGGGTATGCTCAAACGAAAAGAGCTCCAGGTAATCAGATTTTTCCCGGCCGTGAGGGTGTACCGTCTGGGAGAAAAGGAGTGCCAGGCAATTGATCCTCTCGGCATCTCCTTTTTCAACATCAACACCGTTGCTGATCTGTCCAGAGCAGAAGAACTCCTGCAGCTGCAGCAGAAGGCAACTGCCGGCAAATAGGGGGAAAGCAGACTGCTGGAAGCCATTTGCAGAGGAGAGACGAGATTCTTTCTGCTTCAATGTTTCGAGATCCACTGACTTCACCATCAGGCTGAGCACTGCATGAACCGCAGAATAGCAACTCTTGAACAGGCGCTGGCACTGATAGATAAAGTTGCGCCAACTCTGGCTACCGAGGAAGTGTCACTCGATGCAGCTCTGGCACGGGTGCTCTGTGAGGAGATCAGAGCCAATCGCCACGAGCCTGCCTCGGCCAGAGCAGCTATGGACGGCTATGCCCTGAGAAGCGTGGATACCGCAGGCGCCAGTTCCGACCGGCCGCTTTTTTTTGAAATCGTCGGCAATGCCAGCGCCGGCCGAACGCCATCTTGCGAAGTAGGCCGGCGTCAGGCCACAGTAATATCCACTGGTGCGGTTCTGCCTCCGGGAGCAGATGCAGTGATACCTCATGAACAGGTGCTGCCTGCGCCCGGGGGCATCCAGGTCTCCTCTGCTCTGGCCGCCGGGGCCTGGACCAGCCAGCCCGGGGTGGATTTTCAGCAGGGAGAGCATCTGCTCAGCAAAGGCGCCATCCTGCAGGCTGCAGAGCTGACTGTCATTGCCGCCCTGGGCAGGAGAGCAGTGCTGGTAAGGCGGCGACCCAGGGTGGCGATTCTGGCTACCGGCGACGAACTTGCAGAGCCGGGCTCCACAGCACACCCTGACAAGGTGTTCGCCAGCAATCTGCAGACCGTTCTCCAGCTGGTGCGCATCTGGGGCGGCGAGGTGATCACCGCCGCAGTGGTGCGGGACACCCTGGCAGCGGTCGTCGCAAGCATCGACGAAATGCGGGGATTGGACCTCATAGTAACCACGGGAGGAACCGGCAAGGGAGGCAAAGACTTCATTGCTGCCGCAGTCACCTCACTGATGGGGAAGATACACTTCGCAGGAGTCAGAATGACTCCAGGCAAACAGACGCTTCTCGCCAGCCTGGGGAAGACCCTCCTCTTTGCTCTGCCGGGCAGGCCAACAGCTGTGTTTGCTGCTCTTCAAGAGCTGGTGCGTCCAGCTCTTCTGCGGATGCTGGGCCTTTCCTGCACCAGAGTGCCTGAAGTCAAAGCCACCCTCTGCCAGGCTGTGGAAAACAGCAGAAAAGAGATGCTGGCTCTGCTGCCCTGCCGCCTGACCTTCACAGTGGACGGAGCCCAGGTATGGCCGCTGGACCGCCAGGCCGGAGGGATGTTCGCCAGCATGCTGGCAAGCAATGCTCTACTACGGTTGGATCCCGGGGAAATCAGAGGCAGCGGCGAACAGGTTGCTGTGCAAATGGTAAATCTCGGTCTATCGGCGCTGTGCTACTTTACAGACAAGGGCCAGCAGATCCAGCAACGCCCCCCCTGCGGAAAATAATTCACCAGAGTGCTGCCTCAGCTGCTGCCTGCCGTTTGCATTATGACGTTTTCGCGGCCGGTGTAAACCACCATGCCGCCTCCCCTCACCAGACCGACTACTGTTATGTTCAGATCTCGAGCCAGATCCAGAGAGAGGCTGGTTGCAGCAGAACGTGATATCAGCATGGGGAGCTTCATTTTCGCCGCCTTGATCAGGATCTCCGAGGTGATCCGCCCGGTGGTGACCAGGATCTTGTCACTGGTCGAGATATCGTTGAGAAAACATTCTCCGACAATCATATCAACCGCATTGTGGCGGCCGATGTCAGTCCGGAAAATCAGTATCTCCTCACCTGCAGCCAGGGCGCAGTTGTGCACACCCCGAGAAAGGCGGTACAGCTCGGAGCGCTGATTCAGTTTGGACATGAGCCGGCGAATCTGTGCCACGGTCACAGTGAGGGGCGAGCGAATTGCGCGGCTGTGGATCGAGTCCAGCACATGGTAAAAGAGGGTTCCTTTGCCGCAGCCAGAGGTGACAGTTCTCTTGCCCTGGAGTTCGACGGCGCTGCTGGTCTCTTCACTGGAAGAGACCCGGACCACATGCGTCTGCCGATCCACTTCCACGGCGGTGATGCTCTGCCGGCGGTGCAGAAGACCTTCCGACCTGAGAAAGCCCACGGCCAGGCTCTCCACGTGAGCTCCAGTGCATAAAAGGGTAACAATCTCCCGGCCGTTCAAAAAGATGGTGAGGGGAATCTCCCTTACCACTGTGGCTTTGCCCTGCCGCGAGCTGTCTCCCCGGATTCGCAGGGCCCCCACTTCTTGGGTGAGGTTGGCGGTAGTAGTGCAAGGGATCTCTGCCATGCAGACCTCATACTGACCTCACGGCCAGCAAAAACAGGCGGACACCAAGGGTTTTTTGCTTCGGACAACTCTACCATAACGGAAGAGACGGCACTTGTCAAAGAATGTGCTCGACAAATTGCCTTAATTTGTTAAGATAACAGAGAGTTGTTTGAACTTACGGCGGTCCTGCCTGCCAGCGGCTCCAGCGCCAGCAGCAACAGTGAAGCGTGCCCCTGCTGCGGCCAGCGGCAGGAGCACTGCCTGATAGACTGCCCACGAGGCATGGCGGCACACATTGCAGACGGCTCGCTTGCAGACAGCGCCAGATTGATCCGGGGCTCCGTATTATGTCCATGGGGCAGTAGCAATGAAGTGCAGACGGTTGTTTTCCTTTGACCATAATCTGCAGCGGACTGGGCTGAAAGATGCTTAAAGGAAGCACACTGGAGACTGTCTACTACCGGTTTCTGGGCAAATACCTGGTACCTTGCTGCGTATTTCTTCGTCTGAAGCCGAATCATGTCACCATCTTTGGTGCCCTTTCCGGCCTGGCAGCGGGTATATGCTTTGTCTTCAGCCCCTTGTGGGGTGGAGCCCTCACCCTGCTCACCGGTCTTCTGGACACTCTCGACGGAGCGCTGGCTCGGCAGCTTGGCCAGGAAGAAAGACGCGGCGCCTTCATGGATTCGGTGCTGGACCGGTACACAGAGCTCTGCATCCTGGGAGGCATCTGGGCCTATTTTTACCGAGTGGGTGGTGCTACTCCGCTGATGACAGTAACCATCGTTCTGGTGCTGTTTGGCTCTCTGATGGTCAGTTACACCCGGGCCAGGGCAGAAGCGCTGCGGGTATCATGTATGGTGGGCCTGTTTCAGCGAGGAGAGCGCATTATTGCCATCGGCGTCACAGGCATGGTCAATTCCATAGTGAACCTGACTGCCAGGGCAAACGAAGCTGCGGTGCTCGGCCAGGACGCGGTGCTGATCGTAGTCCTCATTCTGCTGGCCGTAGGAACCAACCTGACTGCTCTGTGGCGCTTTTTTCACGTCTGCAACCAGCTGCGCTCGTAACAACAATCCAGACTGGTCGGTCCTCCTGTTCCATATCGAGCTCCGGCAGCCAGTTCAAGGCTCCTGGCTGGAGAAGCGGATGCCGCCTTCGCTGCCATCTGCGGCCTCCAGGGAAAAAACTTTGATGAGCTCCATCAGCGGCCTGCCAAAAAGAAAATCCATTTCCGCTGCTCTTTGCGGCAGGCTCTCGGCAAAAGAGGCCCGCCAATGAGCGTCGGCCTGCAGCATTGCCAACAATTGCTCGCCGCCCTGCCGCCCTCCAGTTTCACGGAACCGCTGACACGCCAGGTACAACTGCTCCACCCCGCAGCGCTCCTCGTGACTCTGGAGCAGATTCAGTACCTCCCTGTTCTGCTGGAACAGATCACGGCGGCTCAGCTTCCGTCGCTGCCACAATCGTTCCAGTTGCCCGGGATCCCAGCATGCCTGCACGCGGCACTGCAGGGGGCGATGCTGGTATAGGGCGCAGCGGCCACGGTCAGCCTGGTAAAAAATGCACTGAGTCGTTCCCTGCTGCTGTTTGACTTTTATCAGTTCCACTGGCAGCCTTGCCAGCCTGCCTGCCAGGTTGAAGTTGACGAGTTCACCCTTTCTCAGGGTGTAGAGCTGGCCGGGCAAAATCACGCCCTGCTGCAGAAGATCCACATCTTCTGGATGCAGTGAGGGAGTGGATCTTCGACAGCACTCCCCACAGCGAATGCAATACGGCCTGCGCCGGTAGGCTGCCTGCACCATGAAGCTTCTCAGCTGCTGCCAACCGCGCTGCCGCTGAGCTGCATCAAACCTGTCCCAGGACCGCTGGAGGCTCAGATAGCATTCGTCTTGCTGCACCTCGGCAAGGAGTTCCGCAAAACAGTCCGGGACGCGCAGCTCGGCAACTACCTGCCGCAGGGCCGTCTTCACCGCGGCCAGGAGTCCGCTGCTGGTGGTTGGCAAAACAGCCTGTTCTCTATCCATGAGCACTTGCTCCGGTGTGTACTCCAGGTACGGCCAGGATCTTTCGTCTTTCCCGCCCGCCGCCAGGCAAAGCAGCAGCAGGCGGCCTCCCTGGCACATCAACAATGAGCCACCCTCCCGAGGGCGCAGCCTCTGCCTTTTCTGGTACCCCCCTGACAGCCGAGCTCCTCGTCCCCAGTACCCTTCAGCAAGTCCCAAGCAGTGCGGCTGCCTGCTCATTCTGACGCTGCAGCTTGCTCCTGATGGCTGCGTGCTCGGGCTTTTCTATCTCCGGATCCCTGGCTATCAGTGCCATAGCCGCTCGGCGAGCACCCCTGAGAATGCCAACATCACGCAGCAGGTTGGCCATCTTCAAATTAGCAAAACCGCTCTGCTGCACACCTGCCAGTTCGCCCGGCCCTCTCAGCCGCAGGTCTTCTTCGGCTATGCGGAAGCCGTCGTTGGTCTGCTCCATGATAGCCAGACGCGCTCTGCTCTCTCTGCCCCCTCCCTGGTGGACCAGAATACAGTGAGAGGGGTGTTTGCCGCGCCCCACCCGACCCCGAAGTTGATGCAGCTGCGAAAGGCCAAATCTCTCCGGGTGTTCGATTACCATAACAGTGGCATCCGGCACATCAATGCCCACCTCGATAACTGTAGTAGCCACCAGCAGCTGAATCTTTTTCCGGGCGAAATCAGTCATGATTGCCTGTTTTTCCTCAGAAGACAGACGGCCATGCAGCATGCCCACCTTGATATCAGGAAAAACCTGGTCTTGTAGATGAGATGTCATGCTTACCACATCCTGCAGTTCGGAATTCTCGGATTCCTCCACCAGGGGGTAAATGACATAGGCCTGGCGCCCCAGGAGAAACTCCTGCCGCAGCAGCTCATAGACTCGCTTCCTCTCCCTGGCCTCCAGAACTACGGTTTGCACCTGCGGCCGTCCTGGCGGCAGTTCATCAATGGTGGATACCTCGAGGTCACCGTAGAGTGTCATAGCCAGGGTCCGGGGTATTGGGGTGGCAGTCATCACCAGCAGGTGCGGATTCACCCCCTTGCGCCGCAGAGCTAGACGCTGCAGCACGCCAAAGCGATGTTGTTCATCAATGATCACCAGTCCCAGCCTGTTGAAAGTGACCCGCTCCTGAATAAGTGCATGGGTGCCCACCACCAGGCTGGCTTCGCCCCTGGCAATTGCTTCGGTGCGGCTCTTTTTTTCGGCTGCGGCAATTCTAGAAGTGAGCAGCGTAAACGGTATGCCCAGGGCACGAGCATAGCTCGCCATATTGAAGAAGTGCTGCTGGGCAAGTATCTCGGTCGGCGCCATCACTGCAGCCTGGAAGCCATTGGCAATGACAATGAGGGCTGTCAGCAGGGCCACAATGGTCTTGCCGCAGCCCACATCCCCCTGCACCAGCCGATTCATTGCTCTGCCGCTGCTGAGGTCAGCTGCTATCTCTCGCATTACTCTTCTCTGGGCTGCGGTTAATTTGAAAGGCAGGAGCTTGCCCACCCTGCGGAGGAAGTCCTTGTCGAGTGTCATGGCCTGGCCGGCCTCGCCACAAAGCCTTTGCCTGCCTCTGAGTATCTGCAGTTCCAGAAAAAAGAGTTCTTCGAAGATCAGTCGACGAAGTTCTGGAGACACTGTGCTGCTGGGGTACTTCTCAGGGCCTCTGCTGGGAAAATGGACTTGCCGCAGGGCCGTCTGCAAGTCGAGCAGATCAAAGTAACGGCGGACAGCTGCAGGCAGCGTCTCCGGAACCCTGGGCACATAACAATTCACCACCTCAGCCATGAGGCGACGATAGGTCCTGCGGCTCACCCCTGGAATGGCGCTGTAGCGGGGAACAATGCCGCCTATTTCTTGTTGGCCGGCCTCCACTTCCTCCACCTCCGGGTGGTGCATCTCCAATCTGCCGCCAAAGAGGCGCAGGGTGCCGCTCACTCGAACCTTGCCACGGACTCTGTTGAACCGCTTCACCAACCAGGCGCCATAATGGAACCACTTGGCCGTAACCAGCCCGCTGCCGTCGCTCAGAACCACCTCCAACAAACGCCGGCGCCGGTATTGAACTTCTTTGGCTGAGAAAATGTTGGCCACAAAACTGACATACTCACCGGCACGGAGTTCGTTGATCCGTCTGCCACCACGGTGATCAACATAGCCCACAGGCAGATTGAACAGAAGGTCTTCCACGGTGGTCAGGCCTCGTGCCTCCAACTTGCGGGCCAGCTGAGGGCCGACGCCCTTGACGACCTGCACCGATTGCCGCAGGGGGTCTGCACAGAGCAGTTCAGATTGTTGGCCAGCCATATCGACAATCTCCGCCGCTGTCAGTTGTTATCACAGAGGGATATTCGGCACAAGTACATCTCACGGCAGGGCATGCTGCCAGGATAGCTTCCGGCAGCAGCGCCTGTCCTCGTCCAGCAAGAGGACAGCTTTCCCCTGTTGCCGGGATCAGAACAGGCTCAGCTGCTTTTCTCTGGAGGATTTTTTCTTGCTGCTTCTTGCAGCAACAGCCACCCTGTCCACATACTCCGGGGGGATCTCGCTGAGAAACCGGGAAGGCTCCAGCAGCACTTTCTCACCGAAAAGGAACCGACGCCGGGCGCTGCTCAACACCAGGGTGTGCCGAGCCCGCGTCATGGCCACGTAGAAGAGGCGACGCTCCTCCTCCATTTCCTCCTTCTGCAGCTGCCGGCGCAGCAGCGGAAACAACCCCTGGTCCATACCACAGACAAAAATTACCGGGAACTCCAACCCTTTAACAGCATGCACAGTCATCAGAGAGACAGCATCTGCCCGGGGATCGTAGAAATCATTCTCCTGCCAGAAGCGCAAATCCTCCAAAAAGGCGGCAAGCGTCCGCTGGGCAGGCTCCGGGCCATACAGAGGGGCAAGAGTTTGCAGCCACTGGTAGCTCTCCGAGGCAGTCGCACTGCGCTGGCCGAAATAATCGCTGAGTCCTGTCATCTTCCAGGCCCTCTCCAGGACTGTTGTCAACGGTTCCGTGGCAACAAGTCTCTGAAGCTCTGCCACAACGCCGTGCAATTGTTGGAAGCCGCCCTGGTAGCGCCCCGGCAGATCGTCTGTCCGGCAGGACAGACAGAGCGCCTCCCAGGCCGAGCCCCCGGTGCCTGTCAACCGCTCGGCAAACCACTGCCTGGCCTTGGCACCAAGGCCCCGGGGGGGCACATCAAGGATAAGGGGCAAGTCGTCTTCACTGGAGGGATTGGCGGCAAAGTGAAGATACGCCAACAAGGTTTCTGCCGCCCTGGTAGCAAATGGCGCCTTGCCGCCGACAGTCTGAAACGGGATGCCAGCCTGCGACAGCGCTTCTTGCAGAGGCCTGTTCTGGACATGGGTACGGTAGAGAATAGCAATATCGCTGAAACAAAATTGGCCATCGTCAGGGGTGTCCACATAGTCTTGTTGATACAGGCGGTAATGACTGCTGCCACCGAGCAACCGCTCGATCTCTTCCACCACAAAGCGCGCTTCCTGGAATTCGTCTCTGCAGCGAGCCACACGCAGCAAGGGCCCCTGGGCAGCAGCACTCCAGAGAGCGCAGCTCAGAGGATTGTTGTTCCGAGAAATTACTGCGGTGGCTGCAGCAAGGATTCGTTTGCTGCAGCGGTAGTTCTGCTGCAGCCTGATGACAGCTGCCTCAGGGTAGTCTTCCTGGAATCTGTGGAAAATGTCCACATGAGAACCCCGAAAAGAATAGATCGACTGATCAGAATCCCCCACGACCCACAGATTGCGGTGGGCAGCAGTGATAACCTGCACCCAGCGATACTGGGCCCTGTTGACATCCTGGAATTCATCGACGAGCACCGCGGCAAAGGCCCGTTGATGTCGCTGCCGCACCTGCTGATCCCTGCTCCAGAGCTGGAGCAATAAACCTATGAGATCATCAAAATCGAGCAGGTCTCTCCGCAGCTTTTCCTGCTGATAGAGTTCATACAGGCTGGCGAACTCTTCTCCCTCCGTGGCTGCCAGCTCTTTGGCTGTCAACAGCTCTCCCTGGGCAAGGGAGATGCGGTTGCGCACCTCCTGGAGCTGCCAGCGGGGGCTGCTCAGGTTTTTCTGCTGGAGAATCTCTTTGATGAGAGCAAGCTGGTCTGCTTCGCTCAGGAGGCTCTGCTGACCGTGGTCCCCAGTGGCCTCTCGTAACAGTGCCCCAGAGAGAGAATGGAAGGTGCCGATTCTTGTTGTCTTGATATCCGGAATGTGCGGCAGCAGTGCGGCCAGCCGGCTCTTCATTTCATTGGCGGCTTTTCTGGTAAAAGTAACCGCCATGATCCTTGCCGGCGCAGCCTCCTTTTGCTGGATGAGATGGGCCAACCTGTAGACCAGAGTTCTCGTTTTTCCAGTGCCGGCTCCTGCCAGGATGAGCACGGGGCCATTGCCGTACTCCACGGCCTTTCTTTGGGCTGCATTGAGATTGGCAATCATCAACTCCGCTCACGGCAGCCAGAGCTAGATCTTAGCAGTGGCCGACCTTCAGCCAGACTCACCAGGTTCAAAATAGACCTAGCTGACCCGAAAGTTCTCTCCTTTCCTCGCCGTCAAACACCCGTATGGTGCCAAACTCCCCATCATAGCCAGGCGAAATGCTCACCTGCCCCTCTCTTACCTTAGCAATGCCTGCAGCCAGCAGATTGTAGCCAAGGCTTCTCAATCTTTGCAGCTCCTCCTCGACCAGGATGTGGTACTCATTGCCGAATCTGCTCAAGAGCTCCATATAGAGCTTGTCCACCTTCTTGCTGTTCATCCCCACCTGCTCTATCTCTGCGATGATTTCTGCCAGGGGTATGAGAGCTCGAAATGGCAGGGCGCCGGGTGGACGATGACCCGGGGGGAAATCTGCCAGCTCCTCCACCCGGTGCATCACCCCCACAGTGACAGGTCGGTTGCACCTGGGGCAAAGACCTCCTGCCTTTCTGGTCTCCTCGGGTGACAGTCGTATTTGACAAGAGCGGTGACCGTCGTAATGATATTTGCCCTCTTGCGGGAAAAATTCAATTGTCCCGAGGAACGCCCTGTTGTGCGGTTCGCAGATCGCCCTCATGATAGCAGCATAGGTGAGATCCGTGTCGAACAGATTTGCTTCCCGCATGAGCTTGGCCGGCGAATGGGCATCGGAGTTGGATATGAGGCGCACATTTGCCAAATCTGCCAGCCGCCAGTTCATGGGTGGATCCGAGGAGAGGCCAGTCTCTATAGCCGGAATGAGGGGAGTCAGCTCTTCAAAGCACTCCTGCAGACTGTCGAAACCGGATCTGGCGCCGAGTATGGAAAAGTGAGGCGTCCAGGCGTGCGCTGGCACCAGAACGATCTCCTCTGATACCTCCCTGGCAATCTTCAGGAGCTCCTTGGCGTCTAGACCCAAGATCGGCCGTCCGTCCGAGGCAATATTGCCGATGCGCGCCAGAGCTGCTTGCAGAGCCGCGGCACTTTGCATCTCCGGCAAGAAAAGGAGACTATGAATTTTGCGAACCCGGCCGTCTTTTTTGTAGATACTGCTGATTTCAGCGCTCAGCAAAAACCGCACCGGGGAGCGGCAGCGCCCGGGAACGGCCTGATCGACTGCTTCTGCCAGATCCGCCCTGAGCTTATAGAGACCGGCTTCAGCAGGGACCAGTTTCTCTTGCAGTTCACTGAGCCAGCCAGGGTGGCAGCAGTCTCCTGTACCCAGAACAGTGATCCCCTTGAGCTGCGCCCAGCGGTGCAGCTGTTCAGGGATCATTGCCTTGCTCGTGGCTACCGAGTAATGGGAATGAATGTGCAGATCGGCTAGGAAGCGCAAAAGATACTCCTCTGGAGGTGCGCAATAGAATTCATGGTCGTGCAAGGTTGGCAGGTCGGGCCGGTTCGAACGGACCCTACTGTAACGGAGATGACCGGCAAATGCAAGCCTGTCTCACATCGGCTGCAGTACCTGCAGAAAAGCACACTTGAGATATTCACTTTCAGGGTGACCCAGGAGGATCGGGTGATCCCTGGCCTGGGTAAACATGCCAAGGAGTCGAAGCTGTTTGCCCGCTGCCCGAGCCGCCCGCACCAGCACCTTGCGGAAGCGCTCCGAGCTGAGATGGTGTGAACAGGAGCAGCTTATGAGGAGGCCCTCTGGAGGGAGAAGCTTCATGGCCCTTCTGTTCAGATTGACATAGCCCTGTTCTCCCTGTACCAGTCTCGCCTTTGTCTTGACAAAGGCCGGGGGATCCAGAATGATGAGGTCGAAGCGTTCCTCTGTGTCAGCCAGGAAAGCAAAAATGTCCTGCCGTTCGAACCGACAGCAGTGTACCAGGCCGTTCTGGGCGGCATTCAGTCTAGCACCTTCCAGCGCCTGCGCCGAGACGTCCACCCCCACCACCTCGCGGGCACCACACCTGGCAGCATGCAGTGCCCAGGCGCCCTGGTAGCAACAGCCGTCCAGTACCCGTGCTGCTGCTGCCACCCTGTCAACCAGCAGCCAATTTTCACGCTGATCAAGGAAAAGGCCTGTCTTCTGGCCATTCAGTAGATCCACATGCAGGGAGAGCCCATGAATATCCACCCTGAGATCATCGGGGAGCCTTCCCCTTGCCACACCTTTCTCCAGTGGTAGATCTTCGAGCAGTCTTGCCGGTGCATCATTGCGTACAGTGATTGATGCTGGCCGCAGAACTTCCTGCAAAACGTCCAGCAGAGTCGATTCCAGGCGGGACATTCCCTGGGTCAGGGTCTGCAGCACCACATGAGAGGCATAGTAGTCTACAATGAGACCGGGGAGGAAATCTCCTTCAGAAAAGACCAACCGCAGCACCTGGGCATCAGGCAAAAATCGCCGCCGTCTTGCCAGAGCAGCCAGCAAGCGGCTTTTCAAGAAATCTCTGTCTATGTTCACCTGCCGACGGCTGAGCAGACGTATGCTGATCAGAGAGTGCGGATTGAGGTGGCCGACTCCGAGAAACCTTCCCTGCCAGGAGATCACTCGCACCAGCAGGCCTGGTTCAATCCCCTGCAGTGAGTCATGGATTTCATTACTGAAAACCCACGAGTGTCCTGTGAGCAGCCGTCTTTCTTCGTTTTTCTTGAGCCGCAGTGTGGGTATGTTGTCAGTGGTTGGCACCGCCAACCTCGCTAGGAGGCTCAGGAAAATCCGGAACTGCTGCAGCCGGAGGCCGCGGCAGTGCCAGACCCCGTAGAGGAAGTTGTGCAGGCAAAAGCTGACAGTAGACGCTCCACCTGCTCCGCCCCGCAGTGAGGGCAGCTGGGCGCGGGCTCGTCAGTTTTGAAGACCAGAGTTTCAAAACATTCGTTGCAGGAGCAGCAGCGGTATTCGTATATTGGCATGACAAACCTCCCTGAGAACAAGCTTCGACAGTATAATAAACATCCTCGACAAATGATGCAACTGTCAAGAAACTCGGTAATTTGTAGATCCTGGCCCACAAGCCCCCTGGCACCGATGATAATTCTCTCCCCCAGGCACATCTGAGGGGACCGCATATCTGCAAAGCCTGGCAGACATTGACTTTCGCGATGAAATTTTCTATATAGATATCAAACAGTTCAATGGGCACTAATCTATAAACCACGGCTTACAGGTCGTTTATGCCTGCCAATCTGCCACCAGAGTATCTGGAAGCTGAACAGCGTCTGCGTGCCGCCAGGAGCCCGGCAGAAAAGATCAGCTGTCTAGAAGCAATGCTCACTGCTATGCCCAAGCACAAGGGCACCGACAAGCTCAGAGCCGCCCTGCGCCGGCGAATTTCCAAGCTTAAAGCCGCAGCTCAGACCAAGAAGTCAATAAGCAAGAAGGAGTCTGCCTTCCGCATTGACAAGGAAGGCGCCGGACAGGTAGTGCTGGTGGGGCCACCGAACGTGGGGAAGTCGGCACTGGTTGCCGCACTGACCAATGCCAACCCTGAAGTGGCTGACTTTCCTCATACTACCTGGCGACCCACACCCGGGATGATGCCTGTGGCCAACATCCAGGTGCAGCTCATTGACACGCCGCCCCTGACAAAAGAGTACGTGGAGCCCGAGCTGCTGGCTCTCATTCGCAGGGCGGATCTCATAGTGGTAGTGGTTGATCTGAACACAGATCCCATGCAGCACCTGGAGGATGTCATTGCTCTGCTGCGCGAACACCGCATAGCACCGCGTCGTTACCAGCAGCAATGCCAGGAACAGCACCGCTGGACTTTTATGCCCTTCCTTGTCCTGGCGAACAAGAGTGACGATGAGACAAGCGTCGAGAATGAGGAAATCTTCCGGGAGTTGATGGACGAGGACTGGCCGTTGGTTGCGGCTTCAGCCGCCACAGGACGCAACCTGGAGCTCTTCAAGCAGGCGGTTGTGGAACGCTTGGAAATCATCCGGGTGTATTCAAAAGCGCCTGGCAAAGAAGCTGACCGCTCTGCTCCCTTCATATTGAAAAAAGGCAGCACTGTGGCTGATTTTGCCGCAAAAATTCACAAGGATTTTCTAGAGAAACTCAAGTGCGCCAAGATATGGGGTACTGCTGTATTTGACGGCCAGATGGTAAATCGCGATCACGTCCTCAAAGACGAGGACGTGGTGGAGCTGCACGTCTGAGCGCCTCCCTGCTACCTTATCGCTCCCATCCCCTACATAGCGCAGCTGACCAGGTTCTCCGCCTGTTTGCTGAGTGCAGTTGGGGTGCTGGCACTCGGCACATGATGGGGGCCGCTGACGGGATTTGCCGCGGTGCTCTCTCCGACTGCCGCTATAGCCTGCCGAGCATTCGTGATTTTTTTCTTCTTGACAGGTGTACATAGACTGCTTAATTTCCTATTTGGCTAGTAGTAGTTTGACAGAACTGGTAAGCTGGCTCAGCGACAGACCAGGTCTTGTGGGTGAAGTAAGAAAGATGCTGGGAGTGAAAACGGATGGCTTTTTGTATGGAGAACAAAACAGATAACGACGATGCCAATGAGGAAGCTTTCGACCGCCAGGCAGATGATCTAGGTGACTTGCTCGGCAGAGGATTCCTGGAAGTGGAGTCTCTAGAAGAGCTGGGTTGCTTTGATCAGAACTCGGCTGCCGGTTGCGCCGATGGGCTTACTGATGCCGCTGAATGTGCTGCCGGCCCGCAGACTCTGCCGGACATGGCTGGAGAGCAAGGCCGCTGCAGCCCAGAGCAGTCTGCCGGGCCCTTGCCAGAAGCGGATGTGGAGGCTGAGGATCTTTTCCAGGAAGACCTGATCAGCTTCTATCTTCAGGAAATTGCTCGCTACCCTCTGCTTACTCCTGAGCGAGAAATGGAGCTGGCTAGAACTATCAAGGAAGGCCAGAGGCAGCTTGTGGACCTGCTGTGGGACAAGCGGGCCGCAGGGAGTGAGTTTGACGAAGTTCGGCAGCAGCTTCACGCCTGGGAAGGTGATTCTACTCTGTATCCCGGGCTCAGGGAGAAAATGGTGCAGCTCGCCAAAGAAGCACTCGGAAAGGCTGCCAGCAGAGAAGGAGCCTCCAGCGGGCACCAGGCCCTGTACCATGATGCTTTGCTGATTGCAGCCCGCATCGATGAAGCCAAAAGAGAGATGGTGGAGGGCAATCTACGACTGGTGCTCAGTATTGCCAAGCGTTACCGGGGCCGGGGGTTGAGTTTTCTGGATCTCATTCAAGAAGGCAATATGGGACTCCTCAAAGCAGTATCGCGCTATGACTATACCAAGGGCAACCGCTTCAGCACGTATGCGACCTGGTGGGTGAGGCAGAGTGTAATTCGCAGCATATATGACAAGACTCGTACTATTCGTCTGCCAGTGCATTTTATCGAAATGAAGAGCTTCTTTTTTAAGAACTTCTACGAGCTGGTAAAAGAACTGGGCAGAGAGCCCACTCCAGCAGAAATTGCCGAATACAGCGGTTTGTCTCTAGAAAAAGTGAAAATGATCATCCAGCTTTCAAACCGACCCATTTCCCTGGAGGCGCCCTTCGGAGGCGAAGACCAGAAGTTAGGAGATTTTATTGCAGACGACAACAGTGTATCTCCTCTGGAACGTGTCAGTGAGAAGGAGCTGGCCAAAGTGACTCGCGAGGTGCTTGGTTCGCTCAGCTCGAGGGAAGAGACCATTTTGAAGTCGAGATTTGGCATTGACGGTAAACCCGAGGAGACCCTGAAGACAATAGGAAAACGCTTCAGCGTTTCCAAAGAACGCATACGGCAAATCGAGAAAAAGGCGATACGAAAACTCCGCCATACTCCTCGCCGTGAACAACTCAAATGTTTTCTGGAAGAATAGCTCGCTGTGGTCGCCGGGGGCCGATTTGCAGGTGGCTTGCGGAAGCCGCCGCTCTATCCCGGGCGCTCCATTGGAGATGGTTCTGCGGCATGCTGCAGAGGAGACTAGAGTGTCAGGACAAATTAACCATTGACAAGATCCCAAGAAATGGACTATATGAAAAAGTAGTTGGAGGAAGAAACCTCCAGTAAGTCTACAAGAACTATACAGCAGCAAAACGAGCCACGAAGGCTTATCAGAATAAACGGTAAGGCTTGGTGGCTTTTTTCGTGTCTGGCCTCTGTTCCCACAGATGCGTAAAACAAGCCACAACCTTGCAACGACAAGAGGAGGTTGCTGATGCGCTGGTTTGTTGCTCTGTTGACGGCTGTTCTGTTGTGTTCTTTCGCTTTGCCCGATGCCCGGGCTCATTTCGGCATGATTATCCCTTCTGATGAGATGGTCATGAAGGGCGACAGCCCAGTGGTGACTGCTCGTCTCATGTTCTGGCATCCCTTCGAAGACCACGGCATGAATCTGGACAAGCCTGCAGCCTTCGGAGTGGTGGTGCATGGCAACAAGCAGGATCTGCTCGGCACTCTAAGTCCTGACAAGCTTCAGGGGCATACCATCTGGAAGACGAGCTACAGGATAAAGCGGCCAGGTATCTATGTATTTTATATGGAACCCAAACCCTACTGGGAACCAGCCGAGGATACCTACATAGTGCATTACACCAAGACAGTGGTAGCTGCCTACGGCGACGATCAAGGCTGGGATGAGCCCATTGGTCTGAAGACCGAGATCGTCCCCTTGAGCAGACCTTTTGCTCTCTATGCAGGCAACGTGTTTCAGGGAATGGTGCTGCTCAATGGTAAGCCGGTGCCGGGTGCTGAAGTGGAGGTGGAATATTTCAATGAGGCGGACACCTACTCGGCGCCCACAGATTATATGGTAACCCAGACCCTCAAGGCGGACCCCAATGGCATTTTTACCTATGCCGCTCCGGTGGCAGGCTGGTGGGGATTCGCCGCCCTTAACACTGACAGCCGCCAGCTAAAAGGCAAAGATGTGGAGATCGGCGCTGTGCTCTGGGTTCGTTTTCACCAGATGAAATAGGAGTTTCTCATGCACATATCAGAAGGAGTTCTTTCTGCCCCGGTTCTGCTGGCTGGTGTTGTGTTTACGGCCGCGGGAGTGGCTGTAGGCCTCAAGAAGACTGAACCTGAAAAGATTCCGCAAGTGGCAGTGCTGACCTCGGCCTTTTTTGTGGCCTCACTGGTGCACGTACCCATTGGCTTTTCATCGGTGCATCTGGTATTGAACGGCCTCCTGGGCTTGCTGCTCGGCTGGGCCGCCTTTCCTGCTATTCTGGTGGCCCTTGCCCTGCAGGCCCTTCTTTTCCAGTTCGGCGGTCTTACCACCCTTGGAATAAATACCTTTAACATGGCCTTTCCCGCTCTCGTCTGCTATTACCTTTTCGCCAGAGCCATCCCGCGCAAACGGGATGACCTTGGTCTGGTTCTGGCCTTTATGTGCGGCTTCATAGCCATTCTTCTCAGTGCGCTCCTGGTAGCGGCCTGTCTGGTATTCACCGGCGAATCCTTTATGGCAGCTGCCAAAGTCTTGCTGCTTGCTCACTTGCCAGTAATGTGTATAGAGGGAACCATTACCGCCTTCTGCTACGCCTTTATCAAGAAGGTAAAACCGGAGATGTTGGGAGTTACCCATGCAGCCAGCTAGAGGGAGAACTATGCAGCACATCTTGTTCTTGCTGCGGGCGGCGCTTGTTGTCTCGATATTTACTGTGCCACTGCTGCCGAAGCAGGCTCTGGCCCACAAGGTCAACGTGTTCGCCTGGGTGGAGGGTGATACGGTCCAGGTGGAAGGCTATTTCAGCGGCGGCAAGAAGGTGCGACAAGGGTTGGTGGAAGTCTTCGATCCCGCAGGGAAAAAACTTCTGGAGGGCCGCACCAATGACCAGGGAGAATTTTCCTTCAAAGTACCGCAGAAGTCTGACCTCAAGATCGTCCTTACGGCCAGCATGGGCCACAAGAATGACTTTACCATTCCCGAGAGTGAATTAGAGGGCACAGCCGCAGTGGTCGATTCGCACAGCGGCCAACAGGAGCAGAAAAAACAAGCGGCCCCTGCAGCCGCCGCCGCCGACACGGCGACCGCCGTTGCCAGCAATGTGAGTGCGGAGCAGCTGCAGACAATAATGGAAAAAGTGCTCGACAGAAAGCTGGCACCGCTCTTCAGGCGACTGGGAGAAGAACAGGCAGCAGGACCCGGGCTCAGTAAAATAATCGCTGGAATCGGCTACATTATTGGTATAATGGGTCTGGCCATGTTCTGGTTCAGCAAGAAAAAAACCTAGGGCAGCAAGGCTGTGCTCGGCCCGAGACGCCTTGCCCCAAGAGGGGAGTCCGCGGCAAAGCCGCGGCCTGTAAAGGGCACCGCCCTCGCTTCTCAGGGGCAAGCTGATGACACGGCAGCTGAATGTGAGCCATGAAACGGATACTCACCATAGCGGGTTCTGATTCTGGAGGCGGCGCCGGCATCCAGGCCGACCTGAAAGCAATCACTTTGCTGGGCGGCTTCGGGATGAGCGCCATTACTGCTCTCACTGCCCAGAATACTGTAGGTGTAATGGCAGTCCACCAGGTGCCCGTGGATTTTATTGCGGCCCAGATCGATGCAGTTTTCACTGACATTGGGGTGGATGCAGTAAAGACAGGCATGCTCGCCAACAGCGACGTGGTCCAGCTGGTGGCTGAAAAAATTGCCTGGTATTCTCCAGAGGTAGTGGTAGTGGATCCGGTTATGGTTGCCAAGAGCGGCGATCCCCTGCTCGCAGAGGAGGCTAGAGATGCTCTCATCCAGCTGCTGCTGCCTCGGGCCACCATGGTAACACCAAACCTGCCGGAAGCATCTGTTCTCGCCGGCCAACAGGTAACCAGCGAGACAGAAATGCGCCAGGCTGCCAGAAAGATCCAGGCCGCTGGCCCGGCTCACGTGCTCATCAAAGGAGGTCATCTGAGCGGCGCAGCCCTGGACCTGTTGTTTGACGGCCAGGAATTCTATGAATTTCGGGCAGCTCGCCTAGACACCAAGAATACGCACGGCACCGGCTGCACTTACGCCGCAGCCATTGCCACCTTTCTTGCCATGAAAATGACACCTCGAGATGCAGTTTCACAGGCCAAACGCTTCATCACCGACGCCATCCGCCACGGCTTGCCTCTAGGACGCGGCCACGGTCCCACCAACCCTTACGCGGCTGTCATGAAGAGCAATGACGGCCAGGGCGCTGGAGAGTAACTATCCTTTTCTCGAATCACGGCAGTTTCTTCTATTCTGTACTTCTCTAATATCTCTTCCTGGCAAGCCTCGAAGAGCACAAAGGGTGGTTGTCAACAAAACCGGGCATTTTCCAGCGGCCGCCGGGAAGAGCTGTTGTTACACCCAGAAAAACAGGATGAGTCTTGCCAGAACTGCTCTTGACAAAAAATCACCGATTCCCTAAGTACCAAAGTATTTGTGTCACCACTTGACAGCGGCAACTACCTCTGTGCCAAAATGCCCAGGGGCTGGCAGAGGAAAGCTCCCCCCAGGAAACATCGCGGCGTATCTTCTGCCGCCGGTGGAGCTGTTCGGGGCTTCTGTGGCCCAGAGTAAACTTTATTTCACTGCAGGATTTGCCCAAGCGAGGTGTGCAATGGGTCGACAACAGCAAAAGCGAGAGAAGGTGATACCTGGATTGTGGTTGGCAGTGGCTCTTGTTCTGATGATGCTGGCTGGCACAGGTTCAGAAGTTACAGCCAGTCAGGAAGAGCCGGTGGCCCTCACTCTCGAAAAGAGCATAGAGATAGCATTGCAGCGCAACCTCAGCATCAAGGTAGCTCAGGAGGGGGTAACAGTAGCCGAGCAACGCAAAAAAGAATCTTTCACCGAATTTCTGCCAAAACTGAAAGCGGAATACGGCTACCGACGTCCCAGTGAGAATACTGTCACTTTCGGTGGCATCAGTGTTCAGGCTGGAGACAGAAATCAGTATAGATTCACTGGCACCCTGGAACAACCTATTTTTACCGGTTTTGCAATTCTCACCAACTATCAGTTGAGCAAACTCGGGCTCGATGTGGCGAAAATTCTCCTCGAACAGGCCCGGCAGGACCTCATCCTGCAGGTAAAAGAGGCTTATCTCGGCATTCAGAGGGCGGAGAAGCTCCAAGAGGTCGCCGCCCAGTCGGTGCGTCAGCTGGAAGAGGAAGTGAAAGTAGCAAAAAGCTTCTATGAGGTTGGCATGAAGCCCAAAGTCGACGTGCTCGATGCTGAGACTCGGCTGGGAGACGCCAAGGTACAGTACATTCGCACCGCTAACAATCTCCGGGTTGCCGAGGCCAATTTCAACACGGTGCTGCGCCGCCCCCTCGAGACCCCGGTAAAAATAGCGGATGTGCTTACTCCCAAGCCATACGACAGAACTTATGAACAGAGTGAAGCAATCGCCCTCAGCCACAGACCCGAAGTACTGGAAGCGCAGAAAAAGGTAGAGAGTGCAGAAAAGGAAATTTCTCTGGCAAAAAGCAACTTTTACCCGACCGTGACCTTTGCCAGCAACTACTATCGCCGGGGCAACAGACCAAATGTGCAGGGAAGCAATTTTGTTGATCGGGAAAACTGGGACATCATAGCAGTGGCCAACTGGACTTTCTTCGAGTGGGGCAAGACGCTCTACTCGGTGAACCAGAAACGCGCCCAGTTGCAGCAGGCCAAAGACGCCCTGAAACAGGTGGAAGACTCGGTTCGTCTCCAGGTGAAAAGCGCCTATCTTACCCTGCAGGCTGCTAAGGAGGCCATTGTGGCAGCAAAGCTGAGCGTTGAATCTGCAGAAGAGAACTTCAGGATCAGTCAGGAACGTTACCGCGGCCAGGTGGCTACTTCAACAGAAGTGCTCGACGCCCAGACCAGGTTGACCACGGCCAAGACAAACTACACCAACGCCCTTGTTGCCTATGACCTGGCCAGGGCCCGCCTGATTCGCGCCATGGGTCTGGAGGAACTGTGACCTCCAGGAACAAAGTGGCTGCCCTGGCAGCAGTAGCCAGGATATCGCATAGAAGTGAATGAGTTAATGGCTTGATTTTCTTGCTTGAATGCCTATTGTGCCTGTGATAGGGTGTAGCCGCTCTTTGCTGGCGAGGAGCACTTTTTACAGGCGAAACCGCGCTGCATTCACGTGGGGGACCGGCAGCCCATGGTTCAGATGTACCATGTGTTCAAGAGCTACGACGGTGAACGTTATGCCCTGGCAGATGTGACGCTCACTGTGGACAGGGGCGACTTCCTCTTTCTCACCGGTCCCAGCGGAGCGGGCAAGACCACCTTGCTGAAACTCATATTCTTCGATGAAAGGGCCTCTTCCGGGCAGATCCTGGTAGACGGCATCAATCTGCAGCGCTTGAAGCGTTCGAGGGTGCCCTACTTCAAAAGGCGAATAGGAGTTGTCTTTCAAGATTTCAAGCTGCTGCTCGACCGCACCGTGTTCGCCAATGTTGCCCTGGCCCTCGAGGTTGCCGGCAAGCCAAGGGGATATATAGAAAAAAAAGTTCGCCAGGTGCTGCGGCTGGTGGGATTGGCAGGCAAGGAAAACCACCTCAGCCGCAAACTGTCGGGGGGAGAACAACAGAGAGTGGCAATAGCCAGGGCCATAGTGGTCAATCCCATACTTCTCCTGGCTGATGAACCCACCGGGAACCTTGACGAAGAAATCACCATGGATATCCTGGAGCTGTTCAGAGAGATTCACCTCAGAGGCACTACCGTGATCCTTGCTACTCACAACAAGAATCTCATCAGCCGGGTACCGAGCGCCAAGATTGCCATGTTGCGAGGCGGAGCCCTGGTAGCTTCAGGATTGCAAGTGGGTATGCACCGCAGTGGCGCAGCTGTTGAAATGGCCGCCCAGGGGAGATGAGCAAATGCGGCTGGGAATGGTGGGCTATTTCATCAGGAAAGCCCTGGAAAATCTGCGTTTGAAGCCTTTTCTCAGTCTGGTGACTTTGAGCACCATTACTCTCTCACTAATGATTCTGGGCCTTTTCGGCTTGGTGTACCTCAATTTGCAGCATTTTCTGCACAACTGGGGCTCCCGACTGCAGGTGACTGCTTATCTGCACGATAGCGTCACCCAGGAGCAGGCTGAAAAACTGCAGCAAGAAATTGGCCGCTGGCCTGCAGTGCAGCAGGTGGTCTACGTCAGCAAATCGACGGCTCTGGCTCGTCTGCGGGAGCAACTGCAGCAATACGCCGGCATCCTGGACGGCCTGCAAAAAAATCCCCTGCCCGCCTCCCTGGAACTCAACCTGAATCCTGAGGCTGCTGGGGTTGACCATTTGGAAAAGCTGGTGGGTCAACTGCAAAAGCTGCCCCTGGTTAGCGAAGTTCAATATGGCGAGAGATGGCGCGAGCGGCTCAAGACCGTGGCAGACGTGGTAAAGCTGTTCGGCATCACTCTGGGAGGACTGGTTCTGGTGGCTACGGTGTTGGTGATTTCAAACACTGTCAAGCTCACCTTCTATTCGAGGCGACAGGAGCTGGAAATCATGCGTCTGGTGGGCGCTACTGACTTTTTCATCCAGGCACCTTTTCTCATCGAAGGACTCCTGCACGGCCTGGGAGGGGCCGTTTGCGCCTGCGCTTCCCTGTTTCTCTTGCTCCATGTTTTTCTCTCCCGCGTCCATTTACCGCCGCTCCTGGGCATAGGGCCGACAACTCTGCTGCCAGTTTCGGCCATAGTCGGCTTTCTCGTCCTGGGCACCCTGCTCGGGGTGTTCGGCAGTGTAGTGTCCGTGCGGAGGTTTTTGCAAAGATGACCAGACTGTACTGCTCCTTGCTGTCGTTATTGCTCTGCCTGCTTGCGGCTGCCGCGGTGTGCTCGTCCAGTGAACAGGGCAGTTCCGCGGCTGCGGAAGCCCGCCAGGCGGAAATGCGCCGGGTTCGAGAGCGCATGCAGCACAGCCGGCAAAAGATTGAGTCTATGCAGCGTCAGGAACGCAATCTACTCGATCAGCTTGACCAGATGGAGCTGCGGTTGGAGAAACTCCGCGAACAGGTGGCAAAGCTCAAGGCAGAGCAGCTCACCGTCCAGCAAGAAGTGGCACTGAAGCGCAAACGTCTGCAGGTGCTGGTCAGGGAGATGCAGCAGTTTGAAGCACTGCTGGGACAACGTCTTCGCGTACTGTACAAGGCAGGCCGTAGCGGCTATCTCGATCTGTTGACTTCTGCTGCGGACATGAGTGATCTGCAGCATCGCTGGGTGTACATGCGAACCATTGCCGAGCAGGACAGGCTGTTGCTGGAGACGTACAGACGACGGCAAACCGAAGAGGCGCAGCTCACCCGAAAGCTCCTGGCCCAGGAAGAACGGCTCTCTCTTCTGGTAAGAGATTTGGCCAACCAAAAGGAGGAAATGGAGAACATTCGGCGTCAGCACGTGGCCCTGCTTCAGGACGTGCATAATCGCGAGCAGATGTATCGCCGTTACCTGGCAGAACTGGAAACAGTTTCGCGCAATCTGGAGAAAGTGTTTGCCAACCTCCAGGAGCAGAACAACAGGCGCTCTTTGCCGGCCCCTCACCAGGGTGGCTTTGCCAGGCAGAAGGGGACTCTGCCCTACCCTGTCCAGGGCAGGATAATCACCCGCTTTGGCCGCAAGCGATATGATAAATTCGGCACCACCATTGTCCATAAAGGGATTGACATGGCCACCAAGAAAGCATCTCCAGTAATGGCGGTTTATGGCGGCCAGATCATTTATCGAGGCTGGATTAAGGGATATGGAAACGTTATTATAATTGATCATGGCGACAAGTACTATACTCTTACGGCCCACCTGGGGGATATGGCCAAAGACGTGGGAGAAAAGGTGGAGGCCGGGGAGGTGATCGGCTACGCTGGCTACAGCGCTACTGCACGTTCAGCAGGGAGAATATATTTCGAAATTCGCCATCGGGGCCGAGCCCTGGATCCCCAGAGGTGGCTGTTGCCTGCCCTGGCCGGCATGAACAGCCCAGGCAGAGGATAAGGGCATACAAATTGCAGGAAATTGTCTGAATCCAGACTTGTCATGACGTAGCAAAGCTATTCTGGGGCAGCACTAAAATGGACACGGTTGCCATTGTGCTCCAGTATAAGAAGCCACAGTTTTCACTGTCGTGGCAGGAACGACATTGCGGTTCGCAATTGCCCTCCGAAGAAACCGGAGGCCAGCAAGCAAACAGTGAGCAACAAATCATAAAAGCGGCCGCATAAGGAGGTTACATGTCAAGGTCAAAATTACACTTACCCATTGTGCTTTTCTTGCTCGTGGTCGTTGTGCTTGTCATCGGCTGGGAGCGCTTAAGTGTACAGGACGTATCTGCAGAGGCAAAAGATGTCTATGAACAGCTGCAGGTGTTCAGCGACGCTCTCGATATTATCCAGGAAAATTATGTCAAAGAGGTAGACCAGGAAAAGCTGATCGATGGTGCCATCTCCGGCATGTTGAAAACTCTCGACCCGCACTCCTCATACCTGAATCAGGATGCCTATAAAGAACTGCAGGTGGAAACTAAAGGCAGTTTTGGCGGCATAGGCATTGAAATCACTATACGAGACGGGGTCCTTACAGTGGTTTCTCCTCTGGAGGGTACGCCGGCTTATGAATTGGGCATCCAGGCAGGAGACCAGATTTTGAAGGTAGACGGCGAACCCACCAAAGATATGTCCCTGATGGAAGCAGTGAAAAAAATGCGGGGGCCCAAGGGCACCAAGGTCACCCTTACCATCATGCGCAAGGGATTTACCAAACCAAAAGAATTCACTGTGATCCGGGCAATTATTCCCATCAAGAGTGTGCGAGCCAAGAGCATGGGCTCCGGCATTGGCTATGTGCGCATCTCCCAGTTCCAGAGTACTACCACCAAGGACTTGCGCAACGCCCTGGATAGTTTAGAAAAAGAGCTCAAGCCCATGAGAGGCTTGATTCTGGACCTCAGAAACAACCCGGGCGGTCTTCTCGACCAAGCAGTCAAGGTAAGCGATGAATTCCTGGACGAGGGACTGATAGTCTATACCGGCGGCCGAATAAAGAGTCAGGATATGGAGTTCCGGGCACACAAGAACATGCATCCCCATCCTTACCCATTGGTTGCCCTGGTAAACGAAGGCTCAGCGAGCGCCGCGGAAATTGTGGCAGGTGCGCTGCAGGATCAAAAAAGGGCTGTGATCCTGGGAGTAAAGACCTTCGGCAAGGGCTCTGTGCAAACTGTTATTCCCTTGAGAAATGGCTCCGCCATCCGCCTGACCACTGCCCTTTACTACACACCGAGTGGTCGTTCTATCCAGGCCACCGGCATTCAGCCTGACATCGTCGTCGAGCGGCGACTGCCAACAGAAGCAGACAACAAGAGTGCGGATTTCAAGGCAATCCGGGAAAAAGATCTCAAAAACCACATGGAGCAGAAGCAAGGAGCCGACGACGAAAATCGCCAAAAATTGGACAAGGAGGCCCAGATTCAAAAAGAACTCGAAAAGGACAACCAGCTGGCTCGGGCTGTGGAGCTGTTGAAGGGCTGGGAGATTCTTTCACGCATAAAACAAGCCGGCAGTTGAGGCCACGACTGTCTCTTTCAGGTTCCTGTCATTTCCTGCGCTTTGCTGGACAACGGATTTGCTCTAGCAGAATGTGGTGCCTTTGAACTGCAGAGGAGGTTCCTCCACAGGAAATGATGTTTTCAATAGCGCCGTCTCACTGCTCTGCAAGCATACCGACACATCTATGGCATCTGGGAAAAGGCCTCGCCGAAAAAAGAAGAAGCGCACCCCTTCAGGCAAAGACCTTCTGCTAAAATGGTCTCTGGCAGCTGTGGCAGTTGTCATTCTGCTGCTGCTGTTCTTGTGGTTTGACGCCTCTTTTTATCAACAGCCTCCTGCCATACCTGCATATGAAGAGGTCCAGGTCAACGGCTTCACTTCGCTGCTCGGCGAAGTGGAGATAGCCATCTACCATGGCCTCAGAGAGCTGGGCGTCAAAGAATCGCAAATTCGCTTCCGTAAAGTAGTACAGCGGTCTCGGGGGAATAGACACTGGGAATATGTTGAAATTGAAGTCCGGCTGAAACCGTCGCAAAACCTGGTGCAAACCCAGAATATCGTAACCAAAAATCTGCAAACTGTGAGCGGGGCGATTTCCTGGGAAGCAAACGGCAGAACACCCTCCAGCCGGGACCTCACTGTGCGAGTCATGGGCATGCTCACCCACAAAATCATCCTGACGCACAAGATTGAGCAGCCTCCTGCCAGGGCCCGGAAAAAACCAGCAGCCAGAGTTGCCATCGTAATCGATGATCTGGGATACGACCGCCGTCTGGCAGAAAAATTTCTTGCCATCAAGGAGCCTCTCTCCTTTTCAGTGCTGCCGCATGGCAGATTCAGCAAGACGATTGCCAGTGAAATCCATAAGAAGGGCAAGGAATTGATGCTGCACCTGCCCATGGAGCCTAAAGGCTTTCCTGAGGTCAACCCAGGACCTGGCGCCCTGTTGCTGGCAATGACGGACGAAGAGCTCAGGCAGCAATTGCAAGAAGATCTTGCTTCCTTCTCCTCTGTTGTGGGAGTCAACAACCACATGGGGTCACGCTTCTGCGAGCAGGCAGCAAAAATGAAAATAGTTTTGCAGGAGATCAAAAAGAGGAATCTTTTTTTCCTCGACAGCCGAACGAGCAAGGACACCACCGGGTACACTCTAGCGAAACAGCTGGGCATACCCTCTGCGGAAAGAAATGTCTTTCTGGACAACATCCAGTCGCCCCGGGCAATTCGCAGCCAGTTGCGAAGACTGGTGCAATTGGCTCGGCTCAAGGGCAGGGCCATTGGGATAGCTCATCCCCATCAGGTTACGCTCGAGGTACTCAGCAGCGATTTACCCAAGCTGAAAGAGCAGGGAGTCGAACTGGTATTGGTTTCGCAGATTATCCACCCACCCACCTGAGGAGTGCCCAGAGCTCTACCTGGTTGGCCGTATTTATCAGGGCACTCAGCCCCAGATTGTCTCTCTTGACAATTTGTTATGATTTCCGTATGGTTAACTGCTCACTGTGACTTTGGGCCGAAAAGCGTCACCAAGGCTCGATAAGGGGATCACTTGCGCTCTTGGCTGGCAGGGCTCTCCTGTGTGACAGCACCAGCTGCTGGAACCCTGGCACGCCAGGGAACACGGTGAGTTGTTTACACCTGGCCACCTGCCTCAACTTATTGGGACGTCATGCAGGCAATCCTCACCGAGATCGGCAGACTTACCTATCGTCTTCTCTTAGAGACAGGCCAGATAGCCATTATGCTGTTTCAGGCAGCCACATGGCTTGTACGTCCGCCTCTGAAGGTAGGCCTCATTTTCAAACAGATGGAATTTGTGGGGGTCAAATCTACCACTGTAGTAATTCTTACCGGGGCATCCACCGGTGCTGTACTCGCCCTGCAAACCTATTACGGCTTCACCAAGTTCAATGCGGAGACCATGGTGGGTGCGGTGGTGACCTTGTCCATGACCAGGGAGCTCGGCCCGGTACTCACCGGACTCATGGTAACTGCCCGAGTGGGCTCTGCCATGGCCACAGAACTCGGCACCATGAGGGTCACCGAGCAGATAGATGCCCTGGAAGTTATGGCGGCCAACCCCATAAAGCACCTGGTTGTGCCACGATTGGTGGCCACTGTACTGATGCTGCCGGTGTTGACGGTAATGTGCGTCTTTATCGCCGTTGCTGGCGGCTATGCAGTTGGCGTCAATTTGCTCCACATCAATCCAGGACTTTTCATGAGCAAGGTCTATGATATGGTGCAGCCCATTGACCTGTTCAATGGCCTGATCAAATCGGCTTTCTTTGGGCTTATCCTCAGCCTGGTGGGCTGCTATAAAGGTTTTGCCACCTCCGGTGGAGCAGAGGGAGTCGGCCGTTCAGCCACAGAGGCCGTTGTGCTCTCTTCGGTCCTCATCCTGGTGAGCGACTATTTTCTTACAGCGCTGATGTTTTGATGACTGAGGTCAACAACAATTCTAGGGTAGCAATCCGGGTGGAAGCATTGTACAAAACACTCGGGGGACAGCCCGTGCTCAGAGGCCTTGACCTTCACATCGAACGGGGAAAAACTACTGCGGTAATTGGTCAGAGCGGCTCCGGCAAAAGTGTGCTCTTGAAGCACATCATCGGCCTCATGAAGCCAGACTCGGGAAAAGTTCTGGTTGACGGGGTGGACATTGCTGCCGTCAATAGTCGCCAACTCAATGAAATAAGAAAGAAATTTGGCATGTTGTTCCAGGGAGGAGCCCTTTTCGATTCCATGACCGTTGCCGAAAATGTGGCTTTTCCCCTCAGGGAACATACGACAAAAGATGAAGAGGAGATCGCCCAGATTGTGGCAGACAAATTGCGGCAGGTGGGGCTCAAGAATGTGGAGCACAAAATGCCGTCTGAACTCAGCGGCGGCATGAAAAAGAGGGTGGCACTTGCCAGGGCCATTGCCCTCGATCCGGAGATCATCCTCTTCGACGAACCCACAACTGGCCTGGACCCAGTGACCGCAGACGCCATAAATGATTTGATTATCACTACTCATATGCGGACCCAGGCCACCCTGGTGGTGATCAGCCATGACATCGAGGGGACCTTCAAGGTTGCCCACAAGGTTGCCATGCTCTACGAAGGACGGATCATAATGGAGGGAACGCCGGAGCACTTCCGGCTCAGCAACGACCCGGTGGTGCGACAGTTTATTGAAGGCAGGGCCGAGGGTCCTATAGTGGTGGTGTAAGGGACCCGACTGATCGGAGACCAAGGAATGGCAAGACTGACAACTGAGGCACGAGTGGGACTCTTTGTCCTCTTGGGCATAATCCTGCTGGTCTACATGTCCCTGAAACTCGGTGAATTTCATTTTGGCCGCAGAGGCGGCTATGAGATCTATGCCATTTTCGACTCCGCTGCCGGCCTCAAGCTCAACGTACCGGCTGAAATAGCTGGTGTGGAGGTGGGCAGGGTCATGGGGGTAGAACTCGAGGCCGGCAAAGCAAAGGTCAGACTGCGGATCAGACCAGGTGTCAAGCTCAGCACCGATGCCACAGCCACCATCCGCACCAAAGGCTTGCTGGGAGACAGATACATAGAAATCCAGCCCGGCACTCCCACTGCAGAGCCCCTGCCACCAGGAGGGACTATCGTCCACACGGTGACTCCTCCGGAGATGGACCAATTGTTGACCAAGCTGGGACAAATAGGCGACGACATCCGCCAGGTGACCTGGACTCTCAGCCAGGTACTGGGGGGTAAAGAGGGGGCGGCCAGCCTGAAACAAGTGTTTCGCAATATCCGCGAGCTCAGTGAGAATCTAAACATGGCCGTCAAACAGAACATGGAACACTTCGATGCCATAATGGCCAATCTAGATCGCTTCAGTCATGACATCAGAGAGATGAGCGGGGAAAACAAGGAAGATTTCAAGATCATTGTTGCCAACATGAAAAACACTTCCAAGCAGCTGGAAGAGGCTATTACAGCCGTGCGCCAGGTGGTGGACAAGGTAAACCGGGGCGAGGGCTTTTTGGGACGTCTGGTGAACGACCCGGAAACTGCGGCAAATCTCGACGCCACCCTTGCCTCATTGAAAGAGGTCTCAGACAAGATAAACAGAGGGGAGGGATCTCTGGGTAAGCTGGTCAACGACGAGGAGACCGTGGACAATCTCAATGAGGCCCTGGGCAGCATCAACCGCGTTCTCAGCCAACAGGAGCGGTTCAAGACCTACCTGAGCTACCGGGGTGAATACCTGGTGGACGGCAGTGATCTCAAGTCGTACGCCAGCCTGAGAATTCAACCTCGGCCAGACAAGTACTATCTGCTTTCTGTGGTGGACGTGCCCAAACGCGGCGACCGCAGCGATGGTATCAAGGTGTCGGCGCAAATCGCCAAGCGCTACCAGGACGTTGTTCTCCGGGGCGGTGTTCTGGAGTCCACAGGGGGGGTTGGCCTGGATTACTACCTGCTGGACGACAGCCTGAAGTTCAGTTTCGAAGCCTTTGATTTCGAGGACAGCCCCCACCTGAAATTGTATGCTGACTATACCTTCCTGCAACATCTGTTTGTCACTATGGGCTGGGATGATTTTGTGGGCAGCGAAGGCGACGCCTCCTTCTTTTTCGGGGCGGGAGTGCGCTTCCTGGACGAGGATATCAAGGCTCTGCTTGGCGGCGGGGCCACAGCTGCGGCTGCAGCCAGAAAATAGCCCACTGTCATATGATACTCTGCCGGCGGAACTGCCCTACCGCCGGCTTCAAAGCAGCCATATGTTGCTCCCCTAACGATTCGAGGTGTTTTTCCCCTGTCTGAGTTTTTGCAATAGGCGCAAATGCTCGGCGCGTCTTGAGTCCAGCTTTTCCCATTCGAGGCCTGCAGGCCGCAGGGGGCGCGGGCTGATCGCAATAAGACGGCTGGGCGTGACAACCACGTCTACGGGGACGTCATGTGCCGCAGTTGGGATGTGGCTGCAAATCTGCAAGTCGTCCACCAGAGCAGCAATTCTGCTCTCCTCCCCGAGGGAGCCAATACTGAGAAGAATGGCAAACTCCAGGTCAAAGTAGCCTGAGCCCTTGCCCAGCCTGACTCCCTGCAAACTGACAGCCACCGCTCCAGTCACCAGCATATCCAGGCGGCCGATGGCTCGGCGCGTTGTGGCCAGTTTCTTGCCGAATCTACGCACTCCCGAACTGCTGGCAGCCCGCCGCCAGGTTCTGGGCCTGAGCACCTGCCCTTCGAGCAGGTAAAAGCCGTCACGCAGGCCTGGTGTGGCCATGATCAGCCTTTTGCCATCGGCTAGACAATTGAGCCGCACCTGCAGCAGGGCCCTGTCCGGCGTTGCCAGAACGGTAGCCGCCCTTCTATAGGCCTCGAGCCGCCGCAGCCTTTCTGCCGCCTTGTTCTGCCCGGGAAACAGGGGAATCTTGCCATAAGGATCTGGAGAAATCCCTCGAGACTCCAGCAACTCCCACACCTCATGCCTCAGTGCTGCCTTGCGCCTCGCCACAGCCGCGGTTGAGCCATTCATGAATTAAGTATTCCCTTGCAGATCAACTTCTGGTAACAAAAAACCCCTGCCCATGGAGCAAGGGTGTCAACCAATTTCTCCTTGACCACCAGTGAAACCAGGTGATATAAGCAATTGCTTACCATGAGCCGGCGTAGCTCAGGGGTAGAGCAGCTGATTCGTAATCAGCAGGTCGCGGGTTCGAATCCCATCGCCGGCTCCAATGATATCAATAAGAAGGAATAGCACCCTTCAATAATGATAACGTGCTTGAATAAAATCGACTCTATCCCGGCTTACTACGTAGACCAGCCTATGTTCCTGGGTGATTCTGCGAGACCAAATGCCTGGTCCAAGAAACTTTAGTGGTTCTGGTTTACCCACCCCTTGAAAGGGATCACGCATTACTGCTTCTATGAGTTTAAGAATCCGAAGAGCTGTCCGACGGTCTGTTTCGACCCAGTAACGCAGATCCTCTCTGAACTCAACCTGGAATACAGCTTGCCTCTTTCTGCTGCTTTGAGGCGATCCCTTTCTCCGCTTACTCAAAGCCGACCTCGCTGCGAAGTTCTTCAATAGTTTGTGGTGTACCGATTCCTTGCCGAACTCGATTAAGAGCAGAGAGCAACCGCTTCGTATTGGCAGGTGAACGAAGCAAATGTACAGTTTCGAGCAGGCCAGCGAGTTCCTCGGCGGCTATCATAGCGACATCCTCACTTCCACGCCGTTGGATAATTACAACCTCTCTATTCTTGGTAACTTCATCAATTAAGGAAGCGAAATTTGCACGGGCCTTGGTGTATGTTGTTTGAATGGCCATGATGGTCCCCTCATATAATGTACAGTTTTACTGTACATCTTGCAGCTTTAAATGTCAATGTTGTTGAGTTGCTTCCAGGAGTAAGCCCTTGATTTAAGAAAACATGAGGCACAAGCTCAGATGACGACAAAGGATTTGCCTCCACCTGCTGGCTAGCCTTACCCCCGCCCAGTAGCCTTTCCATTGGGAAGCGCTGGAGATATATCGTATCCGAGAGGCAGATACGACCAGTAGACTGTGCGCCTCAAGAAATTACCTGCTATTCTGCTACTTGTTCATGCAGACCCGCCGTACTTCGGAGAGGTCCGTGACTCCCTGGAGCACCTTCTGGATGCCGTCCTGCTTGAGAGTGGTCATCCCTTCCTTCCGCGCCTGCAACCGGATCTCCCCCACAGGTCGGCGAAGCTGGATCATCCGTTTTATCTTTTCGCTGCCAGTGAGCAGCTCGTGGATGCCCGTGCGGCCGAGGTAGCCCGTATTGTTGCATTTCTCGCACCCCACAGCCCTGTAAAGAACAAGGTCTGAGGAATATTTCACACCGAGGCGGCGGAAATCATCTATGCCATATTCTAGGACCAGGGTGCGAAAATCATCCTTGGAAGGATGATAGGGCTCCCGGCAATGTTTGCACAGAATGCGGACAAGGCGCTGGGCCAGCACACCTAGCAGAGCATCGGCGAAATTGAAGGGATCCATACCCATGTCCAGGAGTCGGGTGATGGTCTCCGGTGCGCTGTTGGTGTGCAGGGTGGTGAGAACCAGGTGGCCGGTGAGCGAGGCCTCGATACCCATAGCCGCTGTTTCCTCATCGCGCATCTCGCCCACCATGATCACATCGGGGTCGCAGCGCAGAAAGGCCCGCATGGCCCTGGCAAAGGTCAACCCTATCTGGGGTTTGACCTGCACCTGGCGAAGACCCGGCTGGGTGATCTCTACTGGATCCTCGGCAGTCCAGATCTTCTTACCCGGGGTGTTGATATGGGCCATTGCCGCGTGCAGCGTCGTGGTCTTGCCAGAGCCGGTGGGGCCTACCACCAGGATCATACCATAGGGATACTGGATAATCTGCCGGAAGAGTTCCAGATTCCTTTCAGTCATGCCCAGGTCCTTGAGGTCCCTGGTCTCTCCTGAAGTGAGGATCCTGAGTACCACATCCTCCAGACCGCTGGTAGTCGGCATGGTAGCCACCCGCAGCTCAATCTTTTTGCCAAATAGCTTGCCAAATCTGATCTTGCCGTCCTGGGGCAACCGTCGTTCAGCAATGTCCAGATCAGACATGATCTTGATGCGCGACACCACCGCCCTCTTGTAGCCGTAGGGGACAGTCTGGTAAGGAGTGCAGACGCCATCCACCCGAAATCTAATCTGCATGCTGCGCCGGCCGGGAAGCGGCTCGAGATGGATGTCTGATGCCCCTCTGTTGTACGCATCAACTATCATTTTGTTGACGAACTGAACCACCACATTATCGGTTTCGTGGACCAGTTCCTCTTCTTCCTGCTCAGCCTCGTTTTCTACTTCCAGTCGTCCGAGAATGTCGACTATGGAGGTCTGGGCGAGGTTGGACCCGTAAAAGTAATCCAGATATTGCAGGATGTCCTCTTTGAGGCCCACGCAAAACTCAATGTTGTTCGTCCTGAGAATGTTCCGCGCCATGTCCCGCTTCAATAGATGATTGGGATCGTCCATCAGCACAGTGATACAGCCATTTTTCTTTTCCAGGGGAACCCAGAGGTTGGATCGCAGGTAGCTCTCTTTCAGATTCTTGAGCAATTCTCCGGGGATGACATGTCTGCTGCTGAAGGGTATATAGCGCGTGCGGTAGAAATGACTTAGAGCTGTGCCCAGATCATGCTTGCTTATGGCATAATTTGACAGCAGAATCTCCTCCACGTTCATTCCCTTGCTGCAGGCCTTGGCAATGGCATCTTCGAGCTGCTCCTGGGTCAACAATCCCCTGCTGATGAGGTAGTCGAATTTGGTCGGTCGCCGTCTAGAAGTCTTGAGCTGGTGATAGAGGGCGTCACCGAGAACGCCGGAAATCTTCTGGGCCAGTTCTTCGTCGGCAGCTGAAAAGGGTGTGCCATCTTTCTTGTTGATCAGTTGCAGCACTCCCAGAGTGAAGCGATGAAAGCGAATTGGCACCACTAGCATCTGCTCGGTGCGATATCCCGTCTTGGCGTCCCATCTGCGATCGAACCTGAGCCGGGGGTGGATGCTTCTCAGCTCACCAACATCGTAAGCATTCTTGATATTGACAATTCTACCAGTCTTGGCCACATAACCGGCAACACTCCCCTCGGAAATGGGCAGTCTGATTTCACTGATTTCGTGTCCCACCTTGAAGCGCGAGTAGATTTCTTTGGCAGCCACATCCACCACATAGACAGTAATTCGGTCTGCCTGGGTGAGGCTGAGGAAACGATCTTTGAGGTAGAGGATAATTTCATTGAGGCTGAAAGCGGAGTGCATTTCCTCTGAGATCTCATGCAGCACCGATCTGGAAGTAAGCGAAGTCTCAGCCTTGTGGAGGTGCGCATGTTCTCCTGCTTTTTTGACTGCCATGTTACGCTCCCACTCAGAGGCGCCCTCTCAGATGCCAACAGGCGTCAGGCGCACTTTCACCATTTATGAGCGCAGGTGCTCTTCGAATCATGACCTTTCCCGAGCTGCACCTTGTAGACGGCAACCTGGCAACGGCACAGTGGTCAATCTGGCCAGCGGCCCACCTCTCTTCTAGCCTCACCCTCGGTCCGCATAGCCGGAGAGGAGGTGGAGTAGACAGAAAGAGCCGCCCCAAATATTGAGGCGTGGTCAAACTTTTGAGGCCAATTTCGACTTGGCAGGCCACAGCCTTCCAGACCTCGCAACGCTTCAGCAAACATTCAGGCATGCTGCCTGGTAGCAGCTCGTACTAGATATGCAATAATAACAGATATATGAAGAATTATCAAGCAATCAGTTGCAGGGCGCCGTGAGATGGTTTAGTTTTTTTACGCATCTTTGGATGATTTTTGGTTTAATAACATTTACTTGCTTAAAGTAACCAGCCAAAAGTGCATTGTCACAAATGATATTTATCAAACGTGGGTAACCTCTGGAAAAATTATATACCTCGCGAATCGCCTTTCGGGTAAAAATCTCCCTGGTGGCCCCTGCAAGATGCAAACGGTGTTCTATGTAGTCCTTTGTCTCTTGTTCAGTTAATGGTTCTATATTAAAGCTAACTTCGATTCTCTTTTGGAATAGAGTAAAATCCTTTTTCGTTAATAATTGCGATAGTTCATTTTGCCCTACCAGATAAATGTTTATTGCCTTGCGATAACTCTTTGTCGTTGGTAAATGTGAATCAGTATTATGCAACAAATTATAATTAGAAAAAATAAGTAATTTTTCTAATATAGAAGGCGATAACTTGTGTGCTTCGTCAATAATCAAAATAACTCTTCTATTAAATTTACATGCTATTCTAAGAAATGAACTAAAATAGGTAATAAATTTGGATTCATATTTAAATCTCTTGGCGAAATTAAATGAATCAGCAATTAAATTATAGAAAGACAGTGTATCTAGCGTAGGATTCGCAATAGTAGCCACAAAAGCATCATTTTCCAGACCATTAATAAACGCATTCAATATGGTGGTTTTACCCGTACCAATGTCTCCAGTCAGGACTATCAGTGTTTTGTTTTTCTTATGAGCCTCCTGCAAAGTGGTCAATGCCTGGCGATGCTTGCTCCCGAGCCAGAGAAAATCTGGATCAGGACTTATCTGAAAGGGTAGTTTGTGCAAATTGTAATGGGAACAGTACATGGCGCCGGGCCTGACGTCTCTTTAGGAACCTCACGGTGTTTTTGTGCGCCAGAGAGCAGATCTGTCTATTTCACCACGCCCCTGCAAACACTGGACTACACTGTGTCACACCCTCACTGCCCTGTCAAGCGCCCTGGTTTACAGTTGTAGCCGCTCGGGTCTGCTCCCCATGTCAATCAAGCCTGACTGCTCTGCAGTCGTGCTTTGCCTTGCAGCCTGCCCCTCTGCTTGGCCGCAGAAGTGGCGGGCAGTGACACGACATCAGTCAGCAACCAACAAGGCAGCAAGAACCATTTATGGCAAACTTCCCGAGGATACCTACCGTAAGATACTATCGTAACTACTTGATTTATATACATAACAAAATATTGACTCGCCTCGAACCATCATCTTTCTGCCGACGCAGCCGATGGTACCTAAATACTCCCCGCGAGGGGCAGACAAGCTGACATAATTATCAACAGGAGCTTGCACGTAACTCGCTGAGCAGTTTGTGAAAGGATTCAGAGGAGAAATAGACAACTTTTGTATGAGGACCAAAGGAAATTTCATCACCATCTGAGAGAAGATATTCTTTTTCAGGAATTAACTTATTCTTGTTAACAAAAGTACCATTAGCTGAAGCAGAATCAACTAGATAACACTTCTTCTCAGACAAATTAAAACGGATATGGGCATGATTACGTGATACCAACTTATTATATAATATTATATCATTAGTATTTGCTCTGCCAATATAGATCGATATGTCATCTACATCAGAAGCTTGTTTTGTAATTTCTATTACAGTAGTACTCAGTGTCCTGGGATCTATAAGCACATTAGACTCATTCTCTGCTATTTTACCGTCGTCAATAATTTCTGTTGTAAATTGCAGAACAGAATTCTTATCAAAGATAGTCTTAGATTTTTCGACGAGAAATCCGCCTGGAAATATCTCTAAAAATTGCTGCTTTTGCATCTCCCCAAATTTCTCCAGGTAATAGCCAACGCTCTTGTGTATGCTCTCAACCGTTGCCCGAGATGCTTCAACTTGTTCAAATTGTCTGAAATTTTTGTCAAATCGTACGCCAAACCCACCATGTTCCTCATCGATTCTCACTATAGTTCCCCTTCCCTGCAGCCCTATGGTTCTCTCCTGGCCAGTAAAATCGGGAGGGAGGAGGAATGTAATGACTACTGGCTTGCCGACTTCACATGAGCGGTATTGACTGGTCTTGATGAAAGCTCCCCCCTGGCTGAGGTTCTCGCTCATTCCTTCTATTACCAGGTCGGTGGAATCAACGCAGTGCAGCAGCAAGGGAAACTGGCGCCCTAGTCGTCTCTCTTTTCGACGGTCAGTTCCATTCATCATGTTTGCTGTTTCATTTGAATGGCTCATACACGGCAACGTACCCCTTTCTGCACAGCGATCTCCTGCATGCGCGGGCATGAATTATTGCCAGAAAAGTGGAGTCATCAAAACCGTGCACTCGCAAGAATTTTAAATATATTACAAAATTCGATCAAGGTTACAAGGAAAAAATACATCTTCTCGTTGATTCTCATCCCCGCAGTTGAACCTACAGCCTGCAAATTTCCACAAAAGTTGGCGTGATAAGACAACCGTCTGTGCCGGCTGTCCCGGACAGCAATCCGCTCCACATACCAACTCACGCAGGCTGAGCTCTTATAGCAGGGATCTCCATCCCCCAGGTTTTTGGCAGAAAAATATGCAGTTCACAAGACCTGCCGTTGGTCGACTTCGTACTGTTTTATTTTATAAAGCAAGGCCTTATAGCTGATTTGCAGGATACTTGCAGCTTTCTTGCGGTTCCAACCAGTCTCTATGAGAACGGATCTTATCAACTTGCTCTCAGCCTCCTGCACCGCCCTCCTCTTCACATCCTTGAGAGAAGGAAATTGTCTTCCAGCTGTTTCATCCAGAAGGCTTTCATCCGGCGAGGTGACAACTTTGGGCTTCTGCCGAGACTCAAGGACTCCCGACGCTCTCGCCATAAGCTCCGCTTTAACTGCAGGCCAGTCACCGAGAAGAATGAGGCGGTTGACGGTGCTCCTGAGTTCTCTGACGTTTCCCGGCCAAGAGTACTCTCGAAGGAACTGCACCACGCCGTTGTCATCAAAATGAAACCGGGGTCTTTCCACTCTGGCGGCAGATTGTTGGGCAAAATAGTGAATGAGAGGCTCGATGTCCTCTTTCCGTTCGCGAAGGGGCGGGATGTATATGCGAATTATGTTCAAACGATAATACAGGTCCTCTCGGAACAATCCCTGCTTGATGCGATGCTCTATCTCTTGATTTGTGGCGGCAAGCACCCAGCAATCTACCTGGATGTCTTTTTTACCCCCCAATCTAGAAAACCGCAGATCTTGCAACACCTGCAGCATTTTCGCCTGGAGCGGCAGCGGCATATCGGCAATTTCGTCTAACAGAATGGTACTCTTGTGCGCCAGTTCGAATTTCCCTATCTTCCTGGCCTCAGCCCCTGTGAAGGCTCCTTTTTCATAGCCAAAGAGCTCACTTTCGAGCAGTTGTGCCGGGATGGCAGCACAATTAACTTTTATGAGGAGCCTGTTCCGGCGGTCTGACATGAAATGGAGGGCATGAGCAACCACTTCCTTGCCAACGCCAGTTTCTCCACAGATCAGCACGTTGAGGTCACTATTGGCCACATGGCGAATAAGGTCTTTGATTTTCCGGATAGGCTGGCTCTGGCCCACAAAAAAATGTTCGCCAAACTGCATGGTCGCTCCCAGTGGGAAATCCTTACTGCGATCAGTGACCTGTACCACACCCTGTGGAGACTACTGCAACGCCAGGAAACGGCCACTTCCAAATATCTTAACACCCCGCAGTGCTAAGCGGCAATATATTACAGCTGCACCCATCTGAAAAACTGTTTTGCCCTGGCATGTGCTTCATCTGCCTCACAACGAACCCGAGCGGCAAGTGAGCTGTATTTCCCTCACTGTTGCCCTGTGCAGGTTTTCTCGCCTCACAGGGTCAGCAAAACTGCCTTCTCCTGACTAATGAACAATTGATTTTCACTGATGTTTAACTTATAGTATATTTCATATATTAACAGCAAAATCAAAAGGTTAAAATATTGAGCAATCTACTTTCAAGAGCGAAACTGCCCTGGGCCTCTCTTGGGCATGCCCGTTTTGCAGGAAAGGATCCTGTATGGCTGACCTCTTCAAGAACTTGCGACCGTACCTTTACACAACCAGTCGCCTGGTCGCTGCCCTTATGATTCTTGTCACCTCTATGGTGTTGTCTAGCTGCGGCCCTGAAAAACCTGAAAAAGGAGTTGTGGAAATACCCTTTCGCACCATTACTGTCAACCCGGATGCAGTTGCCGCGCTGCTGCCGCTCGTCTCCTGCGGCCGACAGCCAGCAGCTCCAGAGATCCCTGCTTCACTTGGCGTCTTGTTCACCTATCTTGCCACAGCCCAGGCGGCAAATCTCGTGGAAACTCGAGCACACGCCCAAGGCAAATGGCGAATGGAAAAGATCTATTTCCTCGACGACTGCGTAGCTGTACAAATGACGGAAGGCCACTACCTGGAGACTCTCTTTTTCGTTCAATTCAGCAAAGGTTGGAGGCTGGCCGCCAGAATCAGACCGCAAGATCATGAATAGAGTCTGCCACTGGTTCCTCATGAAAAGCCGTGGCAGCATTGTATCGGCACTGGGAACCTACTGGCCTCTTTTCGAATGTGCCTGGTATGGCATCAGCACCTTTCACGCCATCGGCTGGCCCTAGACTGCTTTTCAGGACAGCTCGAGATACTGGGTAATGAGACCATGTTCTCCAGAGGGTGCAGCAAGCAGGGGTTCAGCTACTTTCTGGCCGTCGAGAAAATCGTTCAGATGGAAAGTCTTGCCGTCCAAGTAGCGAATTTCACCGCCGACCGCCTCCAGCAAAATCTGACCAGCAGCCAGATCCCAAATGTGCACATATTTCAACAGAGCCGCCTCAGCACGGGCCGAGGCAACATAGCTCAGATGCGCGGCCGTGGATCCCAGGTTTCTGATCTTGCCCGGGAATGAAGAACGAAACTCGTTGTGGAAACGGGAATAAGTAAGCAGAACCGACTCATTGCTGGCAACGATTTCCGGCCTGGAGGTTAGCGGCGTATCATTCACCATAAGGGTGCGTCCAGCCAAGGCCTTGTACACATCTCCAGTCACCGGCATATGAAAAAGGCCCAGTATTGGCCAGAAATTTTCATACAATGCCAGTGAGATTCCCCAGATTGGAATACCAGCCTGGAAATTTGCCGTGCCATCAACAGGGTCAACGATCCACTGGAACCCTTTGCTGCCGTGGCGGTAGGTGGTCTGAGTCGTCCCTTCCCCCAGAAGTCGGTGTTCGGGATATTGTCGTGATATGGAGGTGCTGATAAAGTCTCTGATGACCCAATCCGCCTCTGTTACCAGGGCATCGTCGAATTTGACTTCGGGATTACCCTGGCCATAATATTTGAGCGCCAGCTTGCCGGCCTCTTTCACAAGTTCCTCAGCAAACTCCAGGAAGGTACTGGCCTCACCCTTTTTCCTTTCTCCCATAAGCCCTCCTCGTTCCGGGGCTCAATATACCACGACGTCTGCGGCCAGCCAAGGAAAATACCATTAGACAAATTTGTCCGGGCCACATCCCCTCGTATACGACGGCGCCTGGGGTCGCAGCCGGAGAACTGCCAGTGCTCTTTTGCTGGACGACAGCACTTTACTACTTCAGCTCAGTGGCCTACTGTTTCAGGAATTTTCTTACCTCAGGAGGAAGTTTTGCATGGCTGAGCAGGGCTCGACGTATAGTAGCGTCTCTCTGCCACTTCTGCCTCCGGGCAATATATTCGAGTGCTGCCCTCGGAGCCAGAGGCGAGCGTGCTACCTGCAAGACGAAAAAGCGTGAGATATTCGGACGGTGCAACAATCTGAGCAATACCCGCTGGTCTTTGCCGCTCAGGGCAGTGAGTTCATGCAGTATCCTTCCTTCACTGTCGAGAAAAACCGCAGAAGTTTCTGCTTCGGAAAGTCTCCTGAAGGCTGTGCCCAGACATTCACGCGCCCTCTGGCGCACCTCACTGGGCAGATTGATGTCCTGCATCAGGCGCCGAAGCTCCACGAAGGGAAGATAGCGAAGAATTCTGAAGGCCGTATCGTACGGCAGGATAGGGTTTGTCAACAAACGCCTCTTTATGGCATGGTTGGCATACCATTTGCCTGTTCGGCTGATTTTTTCCAGAAGCTGTGGTGAGCGACAACGGTCTATGAGCACCAGAATTTCAGCCTGGGTAAGACCTTCGTTTTCCAGGAAGGCCATGAGCACCTGTTCGTCTGTTTCGGAAAGAAGTTGCTGGAATGCCTCGCGAGGCGCAATGCGAGCCAGCTGCCGGCGGGACCCCGCTGGTAGTCGCGGCCAGTTGCCAAGATAGTCTGGTCGCCAGGATTCGTTAGCACCTTTGTGGTCCTGCTGTTGCACAACAAACTCCGTGCTCGAAGTATGAAAGCCAGCGGCTGCAGGCAAATCTACTGCAAGAACTGTGCAAACAGGAATTTGATTTGCCTCAATGGCAGAGCTGCCTTGGGCGCTCTGGGAACACTCCTGAGCCAGATTTCTCCTTGACAGCAAAGATGCAGTTCGCGTAACCTACATACTCTGCAAGCGATACCTGTTGCCAGGTCCAATTAAGGCGCTCAGCGTAAGGCAACTTGTGATGAAGGGCAGGTGCACAGGCATCGCTGTGAGGGCGCACTCTTCGGCTGCTCGGGGCACAGACCGGAAATTTGCAACTCCTTTTATTCCCCGCTGATAGCCCTGCTTGCTCTCTGCTCTGCTGTAAGTCGACGTGCACTGTGGGGAGCGGCACTGCCAGCTCGGTGTGGCCAGTTCTTCTTGAAATTGCCATGGCAGACCGCAAGGCAGCGCTCTCTTTATGCGTCTCCTACTTTGACCACTGCCAATTGTGCCACTGGTTTAGTTTGCGTCAGCACTGCCGTGTTATCAGGCGAGGGGCACCTGCTGCAAAGGAAAGGAGAAAATCATGACAAAGACGCACACCAGATTGTTTTCCCTGGTCCTGGTCATTTGCTTCTGTACCGTGCTGTGGAGCGGCACAATCTGCGCCCAGGAGCAGGAGAAGATCAACATCAACACTGCTACCGTGGAACAGCTATCTACATTGAAACGCATTGGACCTTCATATGCCCAGAGAATTGTCGAATACAGGGCCGCCCATGGTCCATTTCAAAAGCCGGAAGACATAATGCAGGTCAAAGGGATCGGCATGAGGACCTATGAGGAAAATAAAGAACTCATAACTTGCGAATAGATCAGGAAGATTTTCAACACAGCTGTCCCTCGCCCTTTTCACTTACTTTGTTGAGATATAGATCTCTACCCCAGATTCTGAAACTGCAGAGTGCTGCTAGTTTTTCATGGCAGACAAGCGAGCAGTTGCTGTGAGGGCCAAAGGAATTCCTTGTTAAAAGAGCTTGACAACCTTCCAGCAGTAACTATTCTGAACCGAAATCAAAAATGAGGCTTGAAGCGGCAGAGGCACACCGGTGCAAAGACCTGCCAGAGGGATTTCCAGCTTATATCTGGAGGACAGTTTATTCGATGAAGTCATTCCAAGTACCATTTATCGATTTCAAGGCACAGTACCGCCAGATCAAGAGAGAGCTCGAACAAGCTTTCCAGGAGGTCATGGATTCTCAACTGTTCATCCTCGGTCCGCAGGTTGCCCGGCTGGAGAGGGCCCTGGCCAAATACTGCGGCTGTCAATACGCGGTCGGCGTGTCCTCGGGCACAGATGCCCTGCTTATTTCCCTGATGACCGCTGGCATTGGCCTCGGCCATGGCGTGATCACTACACCATACACCTTTGTGGCAACCGCCGGGGCAATCGCCCGTGTGGGGGCAAGACCGCTTTTTGTGGACATTGATCCGGTGAGCTACACCATTGATTCCGGGGCGGTGCAGAGGTTCTTCGACCAGGAGTGCCGCTGGCATTCTGCGGAAGGTCGCTTGCAGCACAAGCGGACAGCTACGTGGGTCCGAGGCATCATTCCTGTACACCTTTACGGACAATGTGCCGACATGGAACCACTTCTGATTCTCGCCGGAGAGTATAACCTGGTTGTTATCGAAGACGCTGCGCAAGCAATCGGCGCCGGGTATCCGTTCGAGGAAAAATCTGGCTGGGCACGGTGCGGCTCACTGGGCGAATTTGGCTGCTTTTCCTTCTTCCCCACCAAAAATCTCGGAGGGGCTGGCGACAGCGGCCTGGTGACGACCAGTAATAGAAAGACAGCGGAGACTCTCGGGATACTGAGAGTGCACGGCGCCCAGGGAAAAAATTACCATGTGAAACTGGGCGGCAACTTCCGCCTGGACACCTTACAGGCCGCTATACTGCTGGCCAAGCTTGGCCATCTCGATGAATGGACAGTTAAGAGAAGAGCTCATGCAAAATACTACGAGACCCTGTTCTTGCAAGCCGGCCTTCAGGATAAAGAGCGGCTTACTCTGCCTAGGGCGGTCTGGGAAGAAGGCCTTCAGAATATGGCTGAAACAGGCAAGGAGGAACCGGGCCCACCCTATTATGGACACGTGTACAACCAGTACGTCATACGGGCTCATCAACGGGACGAGCTCAGAAGATATCTGGCTGAACAGGGTGTAGGTACCGCAGTGTATTATCCTCTGCCCCTCCACCTGCAGCCTTGTTTTTCTGAACTTGGCTATGATGAGGGTGATTTTCCGGAGAGCGAGAAGGCAGCAAGGGAAACTCTTGCACTCCCTGTGTATCCGGAGCTCGAAAAAGCACAACTGGACTACGTGGCGGACAGGATCGCAGCTTTCTACGAATAAAAGGGGCGTCCCCATCACCATGCTGGACGCCCCTTTTCTATCCTGTGGCGGAGAGAGTGGGATTCGAACCCACGGTACAGCTTTCAACTGTACACTCGCTTAGCAGGCGAGCGCCTTCAGCCGACTCGGCCATCTCTCCGGAAACTCTTATGTGACAGTGGCTGGCGGAGGGAGTAGGATTCGAACCCACGGTCCCGCTCATCACGGGACAACGGTTTTCAAGACCGCCGCCTTAAACCACTCGGCCATCCCTCCGGATGTTTCTTGCTATCATTTTCCCGGGAAAAAGTCAACTATTGCGCCTGATGCCTCCAGGAGAGATTCTGTTGATATACCAGTAAATTGTCAGTGCCTGGCAGCCAACAGCTGCCCGCAACAGTCCACTCGAGCAAACCTCCTTGGAGATCTATTCCTCCCACATATCAATTACTATCGTATAGGAAGTACAGCTGAAAGCGCCCGCCCACGGTTCCACAGCCACCCGGAAGTAGCGTGAATCATCCATGCCACACATGCCGTCCCAGGTATAGATAATGACTTCTTCGTCGCATGCTGCCCCTTGCGAGGATTCTAAACTGCTGCACTGCTCGTCATACAGGTGGAGATCATAGTCTCTGCAGTCAGCGCCCTGGGGGGGAGTCAAGCGAATTCGCACAGTTAAATCCTGGTCCATAAACGGTATGCAACCACTAGTCCCTTCTTCAGCTTCAAACCTGAAATAGTCCACGTCATCTTGCGGATAGATAGTCGCGGTCAAGGTGACCTCTCCATCCACCTCACGAATAGTTCCCAGATATGTAGTGTTTGCGCAAGTGTCATTGTATGAGGGGTCTAAGCATTGGGAACAGTCGGAGTCCTGTTCATCTTGCTTGCCGTCGCAGTCATTGTCGATGCCATCGTCACAGTCCTCAGAAGCCCCCGGATTGACGGCCGCCTCACTGTCGTTGCAGTCTCCATCCTGGGTAGACGTATAACCGCCCGAGGGGGCGCACAGACATCTGCCGCTGCCAGAAGTTCCATATCCGTCGTTGTCATTGTCCAGATAATACGTTGTGCAGCCAGTCGCACCCTCCTCGTCGATTTCTGCATCACAGTCATTGTCTTTGTCGTCGCAGCGCTCCTGGGCGCCAGGATAGACCTCCGGGTCACCGTCGTCACAGTCAACAGCAGCTTGGCCGCAGTTGTCCTGCTCGAAATAACCATCCTTGTCGGCATCGACACAAACCTGATCATCAGAATCCAGCAGTAGAGGAAAGATGATTTCAATCAGCGACGCCCCCCTGGCTTGAGAGAGTGTTTCCGGCATACCCACAAGAGACAAGCCAGACAACAAAAGGAAACCGACAATTACTGTTCTTCGCGTATACACCCCAACCTCCTTTCCGACGCCGCATATCGAAATAAGACATTTTATCCCTTGGTAGTTTTGCACCGCTTCACTGAGATGCTCAGACAAAGCAAATTTTGGGCCATCTCACCGGAGTGACAGGCATTATTTTAACTATTCCCGTTCTATCGAATTTATGCTACTAGAGAAAAATATTTGCAAAAGTCTGCGTATCGGGGGACTGCAATGAACGACTTGATCGAGGTCATCAAGAGGCGTCGGAGCATCCGAAGATTTTCCTCTGAGCCGATCCCTGTAGAGATAATCAGTGACATATTGGACTGCGCCCGGTTGGCGCCCACGGCGATCAACATTCAACCCTGGCTCTTCGGGGCAGTCACCGACCCGGAGCTCAAACAACAGATTGCCCAGCTGGCTGACTATGGCAAGTTCATCAAGGATTGCGCCGTGTGCTTTGCAGTATTTGCTGATTCTACCCAGAAATATTTCCTGGAGGACGGCTCTGCTGCCACGGAAAACATCCTGCTGGCCTGCACTGCTCACGGCATAGGCAGCTGCTGGGTGGCAGGACACAAAAAAGAGTACGCCGAAGCCGTCCGCAAGCTTCTCAATGTTCCGCAACCTTACACCCTGATCGCCCTGGTAGCGGCGGGTTATTCAGATGAAAGACCCGCACCCAGAAAGAAAGCTCTTGATGAAGTGACCTTTTTCAACAGGTTTCAAGGATAATGAATGGCCAGCCTCCAGGAGTGGCTCCCAGGTTGGCTAGAACCAGGCAACTACAGCCAGGCCATTGCACGGCACAACAGCAAAATTTGCCAGCGTGATATCCGGGGGTGCTTGTGAAGGTACTGTCTCTCTTTGGCGGTCCGCGGCAGAAAGGTAACACAGCCACGGTTCTCAGTTGGGTGGAGGAGGCCTTGCAGACTCGGGGACACAGGGTCCAACGGATCAATGTCATTGACAAGAAAGTGGCAGGCTGTCTCGGCTGCAGCAACTGTCAGCAAGTCGCAGATGAACCCGGCTGTGTGCAAAGAGATGACGCCTTGTTCATCTTTGAACAGATGGTTGCCTCCGATCTTATCCTCTATTCCTGCCCTCTCTACTGCTGGAGTTTTCCTGGCCAGCTAAAAGTCCTCCTCGACCGCCACTTCTGTCTGGTAACGGGCTATGACGTGGGAGAACCAGAATCCCTGATCCAGGAGCACCGCACTGCACTCCTGGTGACCTGCGCCGGTCCACTGGAAAACAATGCGGATCTCATCGTCGAGATGTTCCACCGCTTTGCAGCCTATCTTCTGGCCAGACCCGTGGGCGAACTGATTGTGCCCTTTTGCACCTCGCCCGAGGCCCTGGGTGAAGAGAGCCGTGCACAGGTCTCCGCCTTCGCTGCCAAGATCTGCAGCACAGAGGCCCTCTGAAGCTGGCTGCTGCGCAGGCCTGCACTAGTCAGCGGTTTCTCTTTGTTTTTGCTCCCAGAAAAATTCCTCCAGGGCCTCCAGTTCGAGAGCCGTTTTCTCCCACTGTTCATTCCATTTCTCCAGGTTGCCTTTCAAGTGCTGATATTCCCGGCTCAGTTCCTGCACACTGCCACCGTTGTGGTATGTCTCCGGCGCGGCCAGCAGAGTGCTCAATTCTTCCAGCCGCAAGGCCGCAGCATCGATCTGCTTCTCGATATCATCCAGCTTCTGGGTCAGAGGCGCCTTCAAACGGTAGAGTTCATTGCGCCAGTTGGCTTCCAGCTGTTTTCTCTTTTTGCTTTTCTTCTGAGCGCTGGCATCCTGGACTCTCGTGGGGCGAGACTCCATAGCACTTTGAGCAGGCTGAAGACGCTTCTTCCATATCTCTTCATAGTCATCGAAGTTGCCGGGAAAAGTCTCAACCCTGCCGTGGTTGACCACCATGATTTTATTGGCTACAGCATTGATGAAGCGGCGGTCGTGGCTCACGAAGCAGATGCTGCCAGAATACCCCTGGAGCGCCTGTTCAAGAACGCGTCGGCCATTGATGTCGAGATGGTTGGTGGGTTCGTCGAGAATGAGCAGATTCGTCTGCTGCGCCAGGAGGTGACACAACAGGAGGCGGCTCCTTTCGCCGCCGCTCAACACAGCCACCCGTTTTTCCACATCGTGGCCGCGGAAGAGAAAGGCTCCCAGCAGGCTGCGCAACTGGCCGTGTGCCATATCACCGGCTACAGAGCTCAATGATTCCAGAACAGTATGCTGCGGATTGAGCAGCTCCAGCTGCTGCTGGGCAAAATAGCCAATGACCACACCACGAGAGAGGTGCACCTGGCCACTCTCTGGAGCCAGAACTCCCGCCATCAGCCTGAGCAGAGTAGTCTTGCCGGCGCCGTTCGGGCCGATGAGGGCAAAGCGGTCCCCCCGCTGCACAGCAACATTGAGATGGCGATACACCACCACCTCGCCATAGCTCTTGCAAATATCCCGCAGTTCCAACAGGACGCGCGGTGCCCGCGGTGGCGGAGGAAAACGAAAACTGAACTCCAGGGGAGACGAAGGCGGTTGAATCCTTTCCATTTTATCAAGCGTCTTCAGGCGCGCCTGCACCTGCCGGGCTCTATCTTTGCGAGCCCGGTTGCGATCGATGAATCTGTTGATCTGACGAATCTGCTCCTGCTGCTGGCGATAGGCGGCCCATTGCGCCTGCAGGTGTTTCTCTTTTTCCTCCAGATAGCGCTGGTAATTGCCCGGATAACTTGTTACCTGGCCATTTTCCACCTCAAGGAGCCGCTGACTGATGCGGTCCAGGAAGGCCCGATCGTGAGATATTACCATGAGCGTCGAGGGGATGGTGCGCAGATACTCCTCCAGCCAGAGAAGGGAGTCGAGATCCAGATGATTGGTTGGTTCATCCAGCAGCAGCACATCAGGTTCTGAAAGCAGGAGTCTGGCCAGGGCTACCCGCATGGCCCAGCCGCCGCTCATCTCCTCCACCGGCCGAGTCATATCCTGCTGTGAAAAGCCGAGGCCTGCCAGCACTCGCCGTGCTGTCGACTCGAGCTGGTAGCCGCCTAGGAGATGGTATTCTTCCAGCAGGCGGCTCTGTCTGGCGGCAGCAGCCATGGACTCCTGCTCAGAAAGCGGCCCGGCGAGCTTAACGGCCAGTTGAGCAAGCTCCTTTTCTATGGCCAGAACATCGCCGGCCACGTCCATAACCTGCTCGAGCACCGTCTTGCCGGTGAACTGGAGGACATCCTGGGGAAGATACCCGAAGCGCAGGTTCTTGGGCACTGAAATCTGCCCCTGGTCAGGGTGATCAAGGCCGAGGAGAAGCCTGAAAATGGTGCTCTTGCCGGAACCGTTAACTCCAATGATGCCCAGGCGTTCGCCCTGACTCAAGTGAAAAGAACAGTCCAGCAGTACATCGTGCTTGCCATAGGACTTTCTTACATTGCGGAATGAGATCATCTTGTTCAAGCTGGCGAGAAAAGGAGCAGCTTCTCCTCCAGATGCCCATGTTCGTTAGGCAGAGCAGGCTGCAGAAGGATCGGCAAAGTATTTTTCCAGAAGCCGCAGGTAGAGCTCCACACCCAGGCCGAGTACATCCTCGTCCAGATCAAAACGGCAGGTATGGAGCATCTGCCTGATGCCTTTTTCCTCATTGGCACATCCAAGATCAAAGCCAGCGCCAGGAGCACAGCTCAGGAAATAGCCGAAGTCCTCACTGCCAAATTTTGGCCTCCGGTAGCGCACCCTTTCTTGTCCCACCATTTCTGCAGCCACCCGGGCTATGAAGCTGCTCACTTCCTGGTGATTGGTCATGGGAGGATAGCCATCACCCCAGGAGATTTCAGCGCCAAGGGAGTGGGCCTGACACACCCCCTGGACCACCTGTTCGAGTCTCTGCAGGGCCCATTGGCGAATTTCTGGACTGAGCGCCCGGATGGTGCCGGCAAGGTACATCTCGTCAGGGATTACATTGGTGGCCGTACCTGCCCGCACTTGCGTCACGCTCAACACCAGCCCTTCACCCGGGTCAGTGTTGCGGCTGACGAGAGTCTGCAGTCCGCTTATGATCTGGGCGCCCGCAGGCACTGGATCCAGGCTGAGGTGTGGATATGCTGCATGAGCGCCTTTACCGACAATTCGCACCTCGAAAGAGTCCGCCGAAGCGCATGCCTCCCTCAGGTAGATACCTACTGTACCGACAGGCAGCAGGGGCGCCACGTGGGCGGCCACAATGACATCCACCCTTGGGTTTTCCATGGCACCCGCTGAAATCATCTGCCTGGCGCCATGGCCGCCTTCCTCACCGGGCTGAAAAATCAATTTTACCTTGCCTTTGAGCCGCTCGCGCAACTCAGCAGACTCCGACAGCAGCCGTGCTACCCCCAGCACCATGGCCATGTGGGCATCATGGCCGCAGGCATGCATAACCCCGGGATGGCGCGAGCTGAAGGGAAGCTCATTCTCTTCCTGAATGGGCAGAGCGTCCATATCAGCGCGAAGAGCAAAGGTCCGGCCTTCTGGCTGGTTGCCGCGGTACAGCCCCACCACACCTGTACCGCCAACGCCTGTCTTCACCTCGAGCCCAAAACCTTCCAGGTACTCTGCCACCTTTGCCGCAGTGCGCTTCTCCTGGAAGCGAAGCTCGGGATACATGTGAAAGTCACGGCGAATGTCTTGCAGCCATTGCTCTATTTCCTTTACAGCACCACGCAGCACTGCAGCCCCCTCTCCTGTAAAAGCGTCCAGGACCAGAATCTTCCTCTTTATCTGCCGCCATTTCGCTCTCCTCAGGCCTGTTCCTCGAGAGCGGCCAGCAGTCTGAGTACTGCTGCTCTGCCGGTAGGGTGCTTAGGGAAGTGCTGTCGGCGGTAGTGATCGCATACAGGTTTTTCCACATACAGGCCCTCCGGCTCTCCAGTCCTGCCCATATCCATGATGCGGCTGCTCTTGTAAGTGCGAAACACCAGATAGTCGTAAATGGAAGCCTCAAAGGCGAGCCCCTGGATGTCGTCGGCCACGGCGAAAACAGAAGCCGGCAGGATCTCGTCTACCCCCACTTCCTTCTTGCCCAGGGTGATCCGCTCACCATCAATGGCGGTGATAGTGCCTTTCTGATAGAAATGGCCCACCTTCCGCCATACCACATCGCCCACCTTGAAATATATCTCTTGTTGAGGTACATCATTTTCCATGGCCGTGCATCCTTTCCACCCCTGCCTGTGTGGTGAACCTTGTTCGAGCAATCCAGCATTACGGGTGTCAGCCCAACCTCTGGCGCCGTCCCTGAAGGGGAGGAGCTCTGTTGCTGGAGCAACCATAATATATTGAAATTATAATCTATTTAATTATGTTTGTCCGGCGGCCCCATCAGATTGAAGAAAACTCCAATATGTCTTTCCTGCAAACCGTTCATTTTGTCCGCAACATTCTCTGCCATTCAGCCGCTTTTTATGAACGAGGCACAATGTATAACATAAATCCGCCTGGAGCAAAACAACCCCTGCCTGTTCCTCTATGAGTGCGGCTCGCTTAGAATAGCTGAAGAGATGTGGCCCGACAAGGTGGGCACCGCCCCTGCAGGGTTGACAAGTAGCGGGGGCAGCTCTAATTTTCTTATAGATAGCCACAGTTGCCCCGAGCTCCGGCCCTACAAGGAAGCAGTACTGATGACTCCCTCAGGAGAGTTGACCATGGGGGCAAGACTCTGGGGCGCAGGGTTACGGCTGGATGCTATAATGATTGCTTGGGGGTGTGCCATGAGCAAATGTGCAGAATGCGGTGCTGCTGTTGCAGAAGATGAAACATATGAACACCTGGGGAGAATCCTCTGTGAGGATTGCTACCTGGATGCCCTGAATCCACCCAGGGCATGTGATCCCTGGGCAGTTCATACTGCCAAGAGCAGCATCCGACAGGGGATGCAGCTCACGCCGACGCAGCAGAGCATCCTCAACATGCTGAAAGAATCAGGGCCCCTTACTGCCGCAGAGCTGATGCGAAGGCTCCACCTCGGTGAAAACGACTTCAAGACTGCCTTTGCCACTTTGCGTCATATGGAGCTTGCTCGGGCCTTCAAGCAAGGCGAGCAGATCTATTACACTGTCTTCGACTCGAAGAGCAGCAAGGCTGGCGCCGATGCTCAATAAAATATGCCTGAGCCTGCCTTGCTGCAAGGTGCCGTTGGCTGTCCCAGGGCAAGCTCCCTGGCTGCCCAGGGACCAGCCGCTTCACAATTCTATTTTTCGCTGCAGAGCAGTAAAGTACAGTATGGCGTGGATCTCTGAGGCGTCAATCACGAGGCTCCTGGCAGCCATTTCTCGGTACCCCAGGATCTGGGGTCGGTAATGTTCTACTTCTCTAGCCAGGAAAGATTCTACCGTCTCGTTTGCTGCAGGTCTGCCTGTCTTGTAGTCCACCAGCCACCACTCATCGCCATCTGATACCAGGCGGTCTATTACTCCCGCCCGCACCTTGCCCGGGCCAGGACAGTCTTCCAGAGGAATCTCACAGTAAGACCTGGTGTGGCTCTCCCCCAGCAACCAGGCAAAGAAAGGCTCCTGCAGACAAGTCTGCACCTCGAGCACAATTGCCTGCGCCAGGTCAAAGGCTCTGGCTGCAGGGACCTTTTCTCTCACAAGGGCAGCGGCCACTCCCTCCACTGTGGGCAGCGGCTGCTGGCGGCCAAGGGATTCGAGCATTCTGTGAATGACAACCCCTCTTTCCCGGGCATAGTCCTCGCCGCCCTCACAAATCGCCATTTCAGCAAGCTCTGACGGCTTCACCAGGCTATAAGGCAGCGGTTCAGTTCTCAAGTACAGAGGCTGCGGCAGGGTGGACACAGGGCATCTTGGGCTGACACTGGGAGACGTCTGAGGATTCAGCAGCAGATTGACAACACTGTTGTTTGCTGCTGCCAGCTGACCATCAGCCTCTAGAGTAATGCCATGGTGCTGGAGCAGCCATTGCAGAGGACTGCGCTGTCTCGGCTTGAGCCCCTTGGGCCCCCGACCACAGATGCCACTGAGACAAAGCCTTTTTTTTGCTCTGGTGGCAGCCACATAGAAAAGCCTCTTTGCTTCGGCAAGTTGTTTTCGCCGGCTGATCTCTTGCAGCAACTTGAACAGACGTACACTGCTGTCGTTCTGCTGGCGGCGGTCAGGAGCAAGGGCTAGCAAAGACTCACCATCGGCCTCCGGCAGCCGCTCCAAGAGATACGGCGGCCCCGAGCCAGCAGCACCACTCAGAGGATCCCAGTCCAGAAATGGCAGATATACTGTGTCGAATTCCAGGCCCTTGGCCCGGTGAACCGTCATCATCTCCACGGGTGCTGCGGCAATGGCAGGATCCACCGGCGAGTAAGCATTTTCCAGCAGCAGCTCCATCTCCTCTATGGTCTCCTCGGCAATGCCCTTTTCAGCTTCGGCCAGAAGCTCCAAATAACGCCGACAGTTGGCGACTCCGGCAGTGGAGCTTGCGGCAGCCACCGCTGCTGGCCCATCCAGATCCTGCCAGACCCGGGCCACCAGGGTTGCCAGCTCCTGGCGTCCCAATCGCTGCTGCGCCTTGTGCATGGCATTCCACAGCTCGGCAACAGCAGGCAATTCTGCGGCTGCAGCACAGCACTTGGCACGCCAGCTGCTGGCAGCAATCTTCGCCACCTGAACAAAGTCAGCCAATGTCAGGTAGCACCAGGGTGAACGCAGCAGAGAGGCCCAGGCCACATCGTCATGGGGTCGGCTGAGCGCCAGAGTTATCTGGTGGAGATGCTGCACCTCCGGCTGTTCAGAAAGTAACAAGCCCTCCTGCACCTGTACAGCAACGCCTGCCTGCTGCAGGGCAGCCATATAGACGGCCAGAGGAGTTCTGGCAAAGAGTAAAATCCCTATGCTGCCTCCTGAATCGCCTGCCTGCACCTGGCTGCGTACCATCTCTGCCAGCCACTCTGCTTCAGCTTTCCTGAGTGCTGCAGCCTCTTGTTCTTCAGAGAAAATGGCCAGCGACAGCTGAGCTGCGTCGGCTTTTGAGATCGCCTTTGCCTGGATGAACTCTACCTCATCAGCGCTCGGATCAGGGTGCACCATGATGGTCTCGCCAAAAATCTGGTTGCACCAGTCCACCAGAAGAGGATGAGAGCGGAAGTTCGTTTGCAACTGCAAACTCTCCAGGGGAAACAACCCCATGCCAGCAACAGGCACGCCCTGTTTTGCTTTGACAAACAGGGAGACTTCGGCATTGCGGAAACCGTATATGGACTGTTTGGGGTCACCCACAAGCATCAGTGTTCTGTGCGAATCTGCAGGCCATCCTGCGCAGAGATATTGGATCAACAGCCACTGGTTGCGGCTGGTGTCCTGAAACTCGTCAACCAGCAGGTGCTTGATCTTCTGGTCGAGGTAAAGATGCAAGTCGGCGGGATTCTCACGGTTGAAGATTCGCAGGGCGCCCTGCTCCAGGTCGATGTAGTCGAGCAGGAGTTGTTGTCGACAAAGATCGCCATAGATGCGCACGGCCTCGCCCATTATCAGGACCAGATCATAGAGAGAGTCCAGATCAAGTTCTCCGGTCCCGGGCAGCGGCAGATCCTTGAGTCCATGCAGCAGCAGTGGAATTTCCGGGGGCAGCGTTGCCAGCATCTCTGCCCAGCTGCTCTTGTTGAAGCCCGCATAGAAGCCAGTCGCCGGACCCAGCCGTTTTCGCAGCGTGCCTGCCCTGGTTGTCATTACCTCAGCTGCTGCTTGCCAGCTGGGAAGCACCTGCCAGGAGCGAATCTCCAGCTCCGCTGGCAACAATTGCCCGGCAGCGGCTCCCTTTTCATGCAGATGTCCCAGGAAGGCAGGCCAGTTCCTGCCCAAGGGGGTTGCTGCCAGGGCCCTGGCGCAGGCATGGAGTCGTTGCTGTACCAGCCTTGCCAGCCTTTGCTGCAGGACCTCTGCCAAGGAAGCCCTGTGTCGATGGCTGCCAATCAATTCCAGGAGATCCTCCAGCTGGTCTCTTCTGGCCAGCAGCTCAACCACATGGTGCTGCAAGGCTGCAGAGTCGTTGTTGAGTCTGAGCAGCCAGTTGACAACCGCCTGGCGCCGCGGTTCTGTCGAATGAAGGTCCAGCAGTTGATTGATGGTTTCATCTGCCGCCTCCCTGAGGAGAGCTCGCTGCTGCTCATCGCTCATTACTCGACTGCCAGGTGGAATTCCTGCCTCCAGAGGGGCTCGCTGTACCAACTCCAGACAAAAGCTGTGGAATGTCTTGACTTGCAGACCGTCCGGTGCTGCAAGTAATTGCGCTGCATGACGTCGGCAGACTCGGGCGGCCTGGGCAAGCAGAACCCCGTCGGCGACATTGGCAGCCGCTGCACCGCGGCCAGCGCGCTCGAGAAGCTCCCTGAGGCGAGCCTTCATCTCTGCCGCCGCCTTGTTGGTAAAGGTGAGGGCCAGGATGTTGCCGGGGTGCTCCACTTCCGCCAACAGATTCAGGAAGCGGGCGGTCAGCAGCCACGTCTTGCCAGAGCCGGCAGGTGCCTCCAGGTGAAAGCTGCGCCGGATGTCCACCGCTGCCAGCCGCACAGGCTCGTCAGGAAGGATACTGCTGTTCATCTCTTTATGACTATCCTCGTCTGCTGCGCTGGCAGATGGTTCTGGCAAAACAGTTCTGGCACCATCGCTGCTGGGAGCGTTGCCAACTCCCCACTGCCTCTGCTGTGGAGAAATTGCCCTTCTGCAGCTCCTGGGCGAGTTCTGCCAGGCGATCTTCCCAGATGTCCAGGAATGTCTGCCAGTCGCCGCTCTTCTTCTGCAGGTTGTCCAGCTTTATCTCCTTTTCCGATTTGAGCCTTATATATCCCGCCTGCATGGGCTGCGCTGCTGGCAGCCGCTCATTGGCAGGCTGCAAGCATTCCTGCTGAAGGGCGCGCAGATAAGCAGGCAGCTGGGGCGCCCTGGCATGGTCGAATACTTCTGCCGCTGTGGGACTGCTGCCGGTTTTGTAATCCCAGCAGAAGAGCCCGTCAGTGGAATGCCGGTCCAGCCGGTCGATGCGGCCGGCAAAAGTGCACGGCCATCCTTTCAGCCTCAGACCTGTGAAGGAAATCTCTTCAGCCAGCCAGCGCCACCCTTGCTCCATCCTTTCTGCTTCCTGCTCGAGCCAGGCAGGGATCAGCCCCTGCGAACTGCTCAGCCAGCGCTGCCTCTCCACCCGCCAGTAAGGGCTGGCAGTCAGGTCAGCCACAGCTTGTTCCAGACACTCTTCTATGAAGGGCAGCATATCCTGCCAGCTGAGCCCCTTCTCAGGCAGCTGGGGCCGCAGCTGCCTGGTAATACAGGCCAGGGCCGCATGCAGCCGCTGGCCGCGCTCCTCAGCCCTGATGCCAAACTGGGGGATGGTCAGTGGTTCCAGGTCCAACAGGTGTTGCACCAGAAAAAGGAATGGACAGCGGCAGGCCGTGTCCAGCGCACTCACTGACAGCTGTTCCGGAAAGGAAACAGGCAATGGCAGGTTCTCTTCACCGAACTGCTCGGCTGGATATCGCTGCAGGCCGCGCCACATGGAGCGCACCCAGGGTGCCGCTGCCCAGACGGCACTCGGCTGCTGCCAGAGGTTGTCGACCACAGGCTCCCAGGCCTGGCGCCACAGCGGCGTAGGCAGCACTGTCTCGTGGCCCACCTGCTCCGGACTGCTCAGGTAAACTTCGCCAGCAGAAGACAGCAGCTGCTCCAGGGCTGCCCAGGCAAAGTCGTATTGGCTTTCCACGGTGGCACCCCGAATGTGCTGCCGTTCGCCAGGTTCAAGCAGGGGAAAAGAGCGCACCGGCTGGGGAAGCGCTGTGTGAGTCATGCCCACCAGGAAAAGCCGCTGAAAAGAAAGCCCGCGAGCTTCGATAAGGCCCATTATCTGAATACCCGCATGTTCACTGGCTTCGACCTGCACAGTCTCCTGGCAGAGCGCCTGATGCAGCCATCCCTGAAAGGTGGCAGCGTCAAGAGAGAGGTCAGCCAGCTCAACCGACACTGAATGTAAAGCTTGCTGCAAGAGATTGAAGGCGACATGGTCCGCCTCTTCAGCCATAACGGGAAACTGCAGCCGCCGCCAGACCTGCTCGAGGAATCCTTGCCAGCCAGCAGCAGAACGAATTCCAGACCGGCAGACAGAGGCCAGCAACTCGCCAAGATCGACCTGCTCTGAATTGAGCAAGGGCGCGAGTTCAGGCTGCAGCTGTAGAGCCTGATTGAAGAGAGCATTTACATGAGCTGCAGGATCCTGCCGTCGCCATTGCCGGTCCAGCACCGCCAGCTGATGACGCTCTCTTCGCCATTGGCCGTAGTAAGGAGACTGCAGCAGAGAGTAGATCAAGAGCCGATGGTTCTTTTCCATGGCAAAACGCAGGGGCAGAAGGGCTGCCCTGACCAAAGGGTGGCCAGTGAGAGGCTTCCCCAGGGTGATATTGTAGGTTGCCTCCCCAGGGGTGGCTGGCTGCGCCAGGATAGTGTCCAGGATCTTCTGTAAGGGCCCGGCATACTGCTCCAAATTGGGCACCACCACACCCACCGCACCGGGCCTCGTATCCTGGGAAAATTGGACAAGAAGCTCACAAAGATAATGAATTTCCGCTTTCATATCGGGTAGAGAAAAGGCGCGAGTGCAGGGGGAACCTCGTCGTGGCAGTGGAAAGTATTCCACCCTGGTGTGCCTGGACAGAACCCGGAAGAGATCCTCCTCGATGGGGGCCGGCTTTTCGAAGCCGGCCAACAAGACCGTCTGGGGAAGGGTCAGCCGCCCCTCCTGAATGGCCGCTGCCATTCTCAGCGGCAGCTCCGCGGGATGCCACAGCTTCTGCTCTTGGAGGGCGGCCCTGAATTGCCGGCACACTGCGGCTCGCCACTTGGGCAAAGGCAGAGGATAACTGCTCATCACCTTGGTGGGATCCAGGCGGTGGCGCACCATGGCGGTGTAGCTTTGCTCCAGCATGCGCAGGAGATTGAAGTCCAGAGACAGATCCTCGGGTGGCGGCTGCCGGCTAGCTGCCTCCTGCCAGAGTTGCAGCCGCCGCAACAAAGAGGCTGGCACTTCACTGTCCCAGAGGGAGGCATAGCTGCGCTGCAGCCAGTTGTTCAAACTCATGGCCTCGACTGTGAGCCAGCCGCGTCTTGCAGCGGCAAGCTGCTGCAGACGGTGGCGGTGTTTAAGCGCCCGGGCCAGGCGGCTGCCGGAGGTGACTACAAGGGTTCCGGGCCGCCACCTATCCAGCAGCATCTGCTGCCATGCCTCTGTTGGCGACACATGACTCACGGCTTCATAACCTCACTGAGCAGCACTGTGGCATAGGAACCCTTTGGCAGAAAAAATGACAGCCGCAGCCCTTCTTTTTCCTGCTGCAGCTCTACTTCTCCCAGGGGAATACGGAAAACCCTGCGGCTCCCGGGCTGCCTGTTGAATATTTGCGGCTGCAGCCCGGCCCGCCTGAGAATCTCCTCCTCCAGGGTGCCGGGGACGCCCTGGGCACGCCTCATTTTCTTGCCCCATATGGGGCCGGTAGGGCTGATTTCCAGACGCTCCGCTCTGGGCTGTTCAACCTCCGGTTCAGTGACGGTAAAGAGGCCGCCCGTGTCGTGCTTCTTGGCGATGTCACCCAGAAGCACGCGGTTGAACAACTGCTGCTGCAGCCTCTCTTTCAGGGTCAGGTTGAAGAGCAGCGAAGTGGCGGCACTGATGAGGAGCCGGCGCTGGCGCGCGGAGCGCAGCCGCTTCCTGCCCACCAGGATGGCCAGACCATCCTCAGCATTGCGCCCGCCTGCACCGAATCTCTGCGGCCCGTAAAAATTGGGCATGCCTGCAGCTCGGAGGCGATCAATGACCTGTCGGGCGCGTGGCAGCGAGTCCGGGGCAGCGCCGCGTATGAGAACCTTGAAATTATTCCCTCGCAGGTGTCCCGTTCGAAGCTTGTGTCCATGATACTTCTGCGCCAGGACAATTATGCCATGCCGCTCGAGTTCACTGAGGCCGCCAGCAGTAACCTTTTTCCGCGGCAGTGAGATCCACTGCCTGCTTACTGCCTGCTTGTCTTTCCAGCCAGCCAGCCCCACCTCATGGTCCTGCAGCCCAAAGTGCTTGCGAAAAACTGCCACCTTGTCCAGGGTGGACATACCTCTGCTTTCCACAAACAGGAAGACAAAGTCCCCTTCACCAGCTGCTTGGTAAAGGGGGACCTCCTCAACCACAAAATCTTCGGGCTGCACTTTGAGCCGACCGCCAGTGCCAGGCAGATCAGCCGTCAGATAGATGCTGCCGAAAGTTGTCTCCATGCCTCCTCGCTATTGAGGCGGAATAGCTGCCGCTGAAACTGAGGTAAACTGTGAAAAGTCTGGCGATTCTTCCGGGCGACCCTTGTCAGGCCGGCAACAATTCCTTCCAGGCCCTCTCATCCAGCAGCTCGACAATTGCCTTTGTCAATGCCAAGGTGGCCAGCACATCGTCCAGATGGATGAGACCGCTATGACTGTGAGCATAACGAACCGGTACAGAGAGAACCACCGTGGGAATGCCGCCGCGGGCCGCCTGGATTGCCCGGGCATCGGTGGCGCCGCTGCGCCGGACAGCCAGCTGGTGAGCAATATTGCGGCTGCGGGCGATCTCTGTGACCCACTGCCAGAACTGCCGATGAATTATGATGGAGGGGTCATAGAGTCTGATCTGGCAGCCTTTTCCCAGAACAGCCTGGGGATTGTCCCTGGTAATCCCCGGCAGATCATCCGCCGGGGCACCTTCCAGCACCACGGCAGCCTGGGGCTTTACCACCTCAACCGCTGCTGCGGCGCCCCGGGAGCCCACCTCTTCCTGCACGGTGCCAACCCCAAGGACAGTATTGGGATGCGTCTCCAGTTCAGCAAGGACCTGCACCAGAATGGCGCATCCCACCCGGTCATCCCAGGCCTTGTTTGCCAGCAGTTTGCCGTGCCACCTGGCAAAGCGACTTTCTGGAGTAACAAGATCTCCCAGCCGTATACCCAGGGCTTCGACTTCTTCCGCAGACTGAGCACCCACATCCACAAAAAGCTCCTCCAGCTGCAGCCTGTCAGCTTCCTTCTTGAAATGCACCGGTATGGAGCCAACGATTCCCTCGACAACTCCCTTGCTGCCGTGAATGTGCAGACGCTGCCCGGGCAACTGCTGCACCTGCCAACCCCCCAGGGCCTGCAGCCGCAAGTATCCCTGGGCAAGAATATCCTGTACCATGAAGCCCACCTCGTCCATGTGAGCCGTGAGCATGAGGCGGGGGGTATCTCGATCTCCCCTTCTTTCGGCAATAAGAGAGCCCAGACCATCGCGTCGTATGTGGCAGCAAGCAGCCAGCCGGGAGCGCATCAGGGCAGCAACAGGTTCTTCGCCGCCAGGTGGACCGGGCGTGCAAGAGAGTTCCTCCAGCAGTTGGATGATATCAGCCATGTTCACCTCTCCAGCTAGGGTGAGCAATCACAGCTATCAGACAACAAAACAGGCAAGATTTCAATGGCAAAAAGGCTGCAGCCTCGACCTTTCCTGAGAGGAAGCCAGGGTATTGGCGCAAACATGTTTGCCGGCGATTGCCCGCACCTCAGCAGGGAAATGGCTCGGGTGATCTGGGCGTGCTGCCAGGATTTCTCCCCTCTTTGTGCCCACTGGAGATTGTCTCCTCTAGGGGTGCGTCGTGAATTGCTAAATGTTTTAGCCTGTTGCAACTTGACAGTAGCTACCGCAGGTGCTAAAAGTCGCCCTCAAGAACAATCTGCATGAAACAAGCCCCCTGATGATGGAGAAGTGTTGCCTATGGCGGTATCACAGACCATTCTGCACGAAGAGGTTGAATCCCGCTATCTCGCCTATGCACTCTCCACCATTGTCTCACGCGCCCTTCCCGACGCCCGCGACGGGCTGAAACCGGTGCAGCGCCGCATCATCTATGCCATGGACAGCATTGGCGCCAGAGACACGGCCAGGTA